>JAIEQM010000066.1 GCA_019747705.1 Chitinophagaceae bacterium
TGGCAGTGAAAGACCTATAAGGTTTACCGTGCAGGATGGCAGCGAAAGACCTATAAGGTTTGCCGGGCAGGATGGCAGCGAAAGACCTATAAGGTTTGCCGGGCAGGATGGCAGTGAAAGACCTATAAGGTTTGCCGGGCAGGATGGCAGTGAAAGACCTATAAGGTTTACCGTGCAGGATGGCAGCGAAAGACCTATAAGGTTTGCCGGGCAGGATGGCAACGAAAGACCTATAAGGTTTGCCGGGCAGGATGGCAGTGAAAGACCTATAAGGTTTGCCGGGCAGGATGGCAGCGCTGCAAACCTTATAGGTCTGATTATTTGCTGAATGAATTTGAAGTAGTGATATTTGAGACTCAGTTGAACTTGTTGATTGGAAACTGAACTTTGAAGCCCGCCCGGATGAATTCCGTTCGGACGACGGGTGTGCAATACTTCGTCTCCGCTCAGTATCCCGCAATTGCGGGACCACGCTTTTATCTGATGCTATGGAAACGGAACTATGAAACGAGCGTGGCAAAACCGTTGCCACCTGCACAACAGCTGGTAACAAAAAAATGTATTCAAATTAAAAATGAAATTTTTAATTGCAGGATTGGGAAATATTGGTGATGAATATGCACATACCCGGCATAACATCGGTTTTGATGTGGCTGATGCTTTGGTGGAAAAACATAAAGGTACCTGGCGGATGGATCGCCTGGCATTTGTTGCCGAAATAAAAATAAAAGGCAAAAGCATTATTTGTATTAAGCCCACAACGTATATGAATCTGAGCGGCAAAGCCGTGAAATACTGGATGGACAAAGAAAAAATACCACTGGAAAACCTGATGGTAGTGATGGATGAACTGGCAATACCCATTTCAAAAATACGTCTCCGCCCGGGCGGAAGCGATGGAGGCCATAATGGGCTCACCAGTATCGGGGAAAGTTTACAAACCACCGGTTATGCAAGGTTGCGTTTTGGTATTGGCAATAATTTTCCAAAAGGTATGCAGGTAGATTATGTGCTGGGGCATTGGTTCCCGGAGCAAAAGGAAATTATAAAGAAAAAGATTGAAGCTTCTGTTGAAGTAATTGAAGATTTTGTTTTTATTGGCCTTGCCAGAACGATGAACAGGGCGAATAAAATTGAGATAACACTTTAATATTTAAAAGTCAAGCATTAACTTCGCTCAAGACCGTATCAGTTGATGCTGTTTTACTCCAACGTCCTTTAAAGAACCACAAAACCCAAACCAACGTTAAAAACAAAAATACAACCAAATGAAAATCTTCTGTGTAGGACGTAATTATGCCGAGCACGCAAAGGAGTTGGGGAATGATGTGCCGGATGAACCAGTTATCTTCCTCAAACCCAAAAGCGCATTACTCCAGCCGCACATGCCTTTTTATTACCCGGAGTTTACCAATGAACTTCATTATGAGGCAGAAATTGTGCTGCGTGTTTCCAAAAACGGCAAGTACATCCAGGAGAAGCATGCCAATAAGTATTTCAATGCCATTTCAGTTGGCATCGATTTTACGGCCCGTGATGTTCAAAATGAATTAAAGGCAAAAGGATTGCCCTGGGAAAAAGCAAAGGCATGGGATAACTCAGCGGTGGTGGGTAAGTTTATTGAAATGGGCGAAGGATTTGACTCAAACAATATTAATTTCTGCTTATACAACAACAAGCAGTTGGTACAGCAGGGTAATACCGGGCAAATGATTTTTAATTTTAATGAAATCATTTCCAACATCTCACAATATTTTTCTTTGAACATAGGTGATTTGGTGTTTACGGGCACACCTGCCGGAGTGGGTGAATGTGTGGTGGGTGATGAATTGGAAGGATTTATTGAAGATGACAGTTTGCTGGAAGTGTCGATCAAATAACACAACTGATAAATGATAACTGAGCCACTTGCTTTTGCAGGTGGTTTTTTTATTGCTCTTTATGCCGTTCTTTCGTTTACTATGGTTAGGCATTTCTGCAAGCGGCATAATACATGTTCTTATTTTTGAAAATATTATTAAGCACAATTATTTCTCTATTTGGTATTACTTTGCATTCAATTGTTTGCCCCAAAATGAATCATGAACTTTTATTGAAATCCTGGAGGCTTATGTGTTATGCCCAGCACATGGCCAGTACTTATGAAAATAACAGGAGCATTTGCAAATATGTGCACTCCACTTCCCGTGGGCATGAAGCCATACAACTGGCAACGGCTTTTCAACTAAAGGCCATAGATTGGGTAAGTCCATATTACCGGGATGAAAGTTTATTATTGGGTTTGGGTTTTGAACCTTATGAACTCATGCTTCAATTACTTGCCAAAGCGGATGATCCGTTTACAGGAGGAAGAGAATATTACAGCCATCCGAATTATAAAGGGGATGATAAACCCAATATCATACATCAAAGCAGCGCTACGGGTATGCAAGTGATACCTGCCACAGGTGTTGCACAGGGGTTGCATTTTTTAAAGCAAATAAAATCCGGTAAGCTGAAGGTTGGTGAAAACGGAGAATTGCCTGTTGTCATCTGCTCATTGGGTGATGCAAGTATTACCGAAGGCGAAGTGAGTGAAGCGTTTCAGTTTGCTGTATTGAAAAAATTACCTGTCATTTATTTAGTTCAGGATAATAACTGGGGTATTAGTGTAAGTGCAGAAGAAGCAAGAGTGATGGATGCATATGAATATGCAGCAGGTTTTCCCGGCCTCAGCCATATCCGTTGTAATGGCAGTGATTTTAAAGAAGCGTATGAAACCATGGAGCATGTGGTGAACTATGTTCGCACGCATCAAACACCTTATTTGGTTCAGGCTTATGTGCCGTTACTGAATCATCATACCAGTGGGGTGCGCAAAGAATTTTACCGCAGCAAAGAAGATCTGGAAAAACATTTTGCTGATGATCCGTTTCCCAAGCTCAAACAGTTGTGCTTACAGCATGGCATAGGCGAAGAGCAATTAAACAGAGTTGAGGAAGAAGCCAAACAAAAAATTGCTGCTGATTTTTCTAAAGCATCCTCCGCACCCGAACCCGATACATCAAAAGTGGACGAACATGTTTTTGTTGCTACCCCTGTTATACAAGAAAAAGGGGAGCGGTCTCCTGCTGGCAATGAAAAAGTATTGATGGTGGATGCGGCATTGTTTGCTATTCGTGAATTGATGGAAGAGTACCCTGAGGCATTGCTCTATGGACAGGATGTGGGAAGAAGATTGGGCGGTGTGTTTCGTGAAGCAGCAACACTGGCAGAGCAGTTTGGTGATCATCGTGTATTCAACACAGCCATACAGGAAGCATACATCATTGGTTCAACAGTTGGTATGAGTGCTGTTGGCGCCAGGCCTATTGTGGAAGTACAGTTTGCTGATTATATCTATCCCGGCTTGAATCAATTGGTAACAGAAATTTCCAAATCATCTTATTTAAGCTGCGGAAAATTTCCTGTGCAAACCCTTATACGTGTACCCATAGGTGCGTATGGTGGCGGCGGTCCTTATCACAGCGGAAGTATTGAAACAACTTTATTATCCATCAAAGGAATTAAAGTAGTGTATCCATCCAATGCGGCTGATATGAAAGGGCTGATGAAAGCAGCTTTTTTAGATCCCAATCCTGTAGTGATGCTGGAGCATAAAGGATTGTATTGGAGCAAAGTGCCGGGCACAGAAGATGCAAAATGCATTGAACCTTCAGGAGATTATATTTTACCATTGGGTAAAGCAAATATTGTAGTGGCGGCAGATGAAGAAATGATGGATGAAGGCGGGAGTTGCTGCATTATTACTTATGGTATGGGTGTGTACTGGGCCAAAGCTGCTGAAAAATATTTTCCTGGCCAGGTGGAAATTGCAGATTTAAGAACCTTGTTTCCCCTGGATGAAGAGCTGGTGTTTGCAGCAGTGAAAAAACATGGCAAATGTTTGGTGCTAACAGAAGAGCAGCAAAATAATTCCTTTGCTGAAGCATTGGCTCACCGCATTTCCTATAATTGTTTTCAGTGGCTGGATACACCTGTGGAAGTAATGGGTGCATTAAATCTGCCTGCTGTGCCAATGAATATGGGGCTGGAAACAGCCATGCTGCCCAATGCAGAGAAGTTGCGAAAAAGGATTTCATTATTACTAAACAGTTAACGGATTTTCGGCTGAAATTCATACCCCGGCTCACTCCCTTAAACAAACAACTGGCTCCATCATTCCCTGCAATTCACTCCCGTTCTTATTGTAATGCATGATTTTTTTGTTGTATTACTGTAACTGATTGTAAACAAAAAAATCAAAACATTATGAAGAGATTCTTATTTCAGAGCGTAGCCGCTCTTACAGGTATTGCTTTGTTCTTTGGTTCCTGTACCAAAGAAAGAAGTGCGGATATCCCTGCGGTATCACAGCAAAATGAGGAGGCTGTTTTAAAAACGGAAGCTGATAAAACAGTAAGTGATCAGCAACAGACCACCTCAGCTTTTGAACGTGATTTCACCGGCATGATGGGCGGAAATATTGCTGCAAGACATCAGCAAAACATTGTACAAATTGCACAGAGCCTGCCTGTTTTTAAATCACTGGTGGCAGCCGTAGTAAAAACAGGGCTTGCGGGAACATTATCATCTGCATCACTCAATGCCACTGTGTTTGCACCTGCAGATGCAGCTTTTGCCAAACTCCCTGCACCTTTCAACAATGCAGCTAATATTTCAGGTATCACCAACCCTGCACAAATTGAAGCATTAAAAAGCATATTGCTGTATCATGTGCTGGGCACAGAAGTAAGGCGTAATCAAATTGCTGCTGGCAGAAGCAGCGCCGTAACTTTGAACACCGGTAAAATTTATTTTTCTAACAGTTTGGGGTTGCTGTTTGTAAATGGAAATTCATTGGTTTTAATTGCCAATGTGGATGCATCTAACGGAATTATTCATGTAATTGATGATGTGCTGTTGCCTCCATCACAAACTATTGCACAAATTGCCGTGGGCAATCCTGCATTTTCATCACTGGTGGCTGCATTGAGTAAAACAAATTTGGTGGGCGTGTTTACAGGCGCTGGTGACTTTACAGTGTTTGCTCCAACGGATGCTGCTTTTGCAAAACTGCCAGCGCCGTTTAATAATGCGGCCAATATCAGTGCCATTACCAATCAAACACAGATTGATGCACTTGCCAACATTTTGAAATATCATGTAAGTGGCAGCCGCTATTTTGCATGGGATTTTGGCATTTTTAATTCTATTCCCACACTTGCGGCACCATCTTCTAATACATTAAGAGGGATTCTTGGATTTGATAATGGCTGGATCAAAGGAAAGAGTAATGCTACTTTTTCAAAGGCACAGCCTGTGAACATTCTTGCCACAAATGGCGTGGTACATGTTATGGACCAGGTATTACTGCCCTAATGTTTTTCTCAGTTGGTTTAAGTTAAAGACATCCTGCCCCGGGCGGGATGTTTTTTTGATTTGAATGCAGAAAAAAATGGTGTGAATCCCTATCTTTGCCGCCCAAAATGGCGAGGTATCCGCCCTCATGAGGGCGGATGATCAGAGCATGGGATTTAATTATTTGGCGAGGTAGCTCAGCTGGTTAGAGCGTCGGATTCATAACCCGAAGGTCGGCAGTTCAAGTCTGCTCCTCGCTACTTCACAAAGGTTCATGCATGTCATGAGCCTTTTTTATTTTTATCAAAAACATCAATCCTTGAACTTCACTGTTTACATACTTTATTCTGTAAAGCATAATGAAATTTACATCGGGTTTACTTCTCATTTAATCAATCGCTTTAAAAGTCATAATGAATTGGGCGATGGGTGGACGGCTAAATTCAGACCATGGAAAATAATTTATTGTAAGTATTTCAACGAGAAGAAAGAACCGATGGTAAGAGAAAAGTATCTGAAACAATACAGACAACGTTTGAACATAAGGGAGAAAATTACTCGTCAATTCTTTGAACTTGGATTTATTGATTTATTGAAAACTTAGAGCGTTGGATTTATATCCGCCCACAAGTGGTCGGACGGCAGTTCAAGTCTGCTCCTCGCTACAAATAATAAAACCCTCGGTTAAGAGGGTTTTATTATTTTAATTGATTCTTCCTGGATATATTTTCAATGCCTGTTCCAAACAATCCATTGCTTTATTAAGTGCATCGAGGTTGAGTACATACGCCAGCCTTACTTCATTCTTGCCTAATCCTGCTGTTCCATAAAAACCGGTGGCGGGTGCCAGCATTACCGTTTGACCATTGTGTGAAAAAGATTCCAGCAGCCATTGGCAGAATTGATCGCTATCGTCAATCGGAAGCTGAGCCATTGCATAAAATGCGCCGCCCGGATTGGGGCAGAACACTCCCTTCATTTTGTTTAAACGGCTTACTAATAAATTTCTTCTGGAAAGATATTCTGCTTTGGGGGCATCAAAATAAGAAGCAGGTAAATCAACGGCCGCTTCTCCCATAATTTGTGCAAGACCGGGCGGACTCAATCTCGCCTGTGCAAATTTCATTGCCGCATCATAAACGGTTTTGTTTTTGGTAACAAAGGCGCCCAATCTTGCACCACAGGCACTGTATCGTTTACTGATGGTATCCATCAGCACCACATGTTGTTCAAGACCTTCCATATGCATAGCGCTTACATATTCGCCATCATAACAAAATTCACGGTAGGCTTCATCACTAAACAAATATAAATTGTGTTTCAGGCAAATTTCTTTCAGCGCCAGCATTTCTTCTTTACTGTATAAATAACCCGTGGGGTTATTAGGACTGCAGATAATAACAGCCTTTGTTTTAGAAGTAATTACTTTTTCAAAATCATCAATGGGTGGCAGGGCAAACCCGTTTTCAATATGGGAAGTAATGGGCGCCACATTTACACCGGCTGCACAGGCAAAGCCATTATAATTCGCATAAAAAGGTTCAGGAATGATTACTTCATCACCGGGGTTTAAACAGGTAAAGAAACCAAACATAATTGCTTCACTGCCCCCGGTTGTAATGATGATCTGATCATAATTGACCTCAATGCCCACTGATTTATAATATTGCACCAGCTTGCGGCGGTAACTTTCATTGCCGGCGCTGTGGCTGTACTCCAGCACTTTTATATCAGCATGCCGCACTGCATCCATTATGGCAGGAGGGGTTTCAATATCGGGCTGACCGATATTGAGATGATATACTTTGGTTCCTCTTTTTTTTGCAGCTTCTGCATAAGGAACCAGTTTGCGGATGGGAGAGGGTGGCATTTGTTCGCCACGTTTGCTGATGGATAACATGGTGGCAAAGATAGGAAGCTGATGATTTGATTTATAGGTATATACGCTTTGGTATTCCAAAAAAAATCACACGTGATGTTTTTAAGATGCCGTTATTTATAATTTTAAAGCTCATTGTTGATGTATTTACTATTAGACGATGGAAATCACAAATCGCTATTTTATCGAGCCAATTTTTTGCCGAAAATAAAAATGGGCGACTTAAACGTATATACCTATTGATTTATTAACAGAAATAGTCAGGACAAAAAATAAGAGGCTGTCTCAAAAGTAAAATGAAGGCTTTGAGAATCGCATAAACGAAAACTTTCTCCATCACCTTACCGAATAAAAAGAGGCTGTCTCAGACTTTTGAGACAGCCTCTTATTGATCATTAAGAAGTTTAATTGTTATTGTTCAACAACACCCACAATTACGAGGTTCTTTTGTTCATCAACACCCAGAAACTTTACATAAACTGTTTTGGTGAAGTTGCCCACCGCTGCTGCATTGTAAGTAGCAGTAATGGTTCCTGTTTTGCCGGGTTTAATGGGTTCTTTGGTGTAATCTGATTTGGTACATCCGCAACCGGGTGTTACGTTTTCAATTACGAGGTCTTCTTTGCCAATATTGGTTACAGTAAATGTAGCGGTAACCGGGTTGTTTACTTTTACTTTACCGAGATCAACTGTTTCGCTGCTGAATTTAGCCACATCTGCAGGTTTTTTACCCTGACCAACTGCGAGGTTTACCATTACAAAAGAGAAGAGAATGAAAAAAATGTGCTTCATTGTATTTGTTTTAAAGAGTTATTGTTTGAAAATATTTAATGCTTCGTTTGCCGGGGCCGATTGTTCAGGTGTTTTCCAAACGCTTCCTTTGATGGTGATTTGTTTGGCCTGACCGTTATTGTAATAAATGGTAATCATCTTCTCAAAGTGACCTTCGGATGCTGCATTGTAACCCACTTTAATGGTGGTGTTTCCGCCGGGCGCTACAGACGCATTGTTCCATTCAGGAGTAGTACAGCCGCAGGAGGCCTGCACATTGCTGAGCTTTAATGAATCCTTACCAATATTTTCAATAATAAAATTGTGTGTTACGGGTTTGCCCTGTGGTATTTTTCCAAAATCAAAACTCAGTTCAGAAAGTTTGATGGTTTCAGGAGCAGGGGCAGGATTTGGATTTTGAATTTGCTGCGCCATTATAAATGTGGTGCTGCAAATAGCAAACAGGGTAAAAAGGATTTTTTTCATATGAGATATTTAAGGTTCAAATGTAAATCTTTTTACAGACAGTTCATAACCGGAAAAGGTTGTCTTTCACAAATTTTTAGGCAGATTTTGTACCATGAGTTTAAAAATGACCGAAATAAACTGCCGAATACTTGATTTATGCCGGGATTTATTTTCGCCGGGCGATGCTGCTGCTCAGCAGTGTTCCGGAATATGAAGTGTGCGACGCCCTTACAGCTCATAGCAGCCAATAGCCTGTTACCTAATCATTATTATAAAAGCCAAAGGCTTTCTATAATTCACAACCTGAAACATTCTTTTCACTTTAGTGGCAGAGGGGTTTTAATAGTAACTAAAACTTCTACATTTGCCACATGGAATTACAGGTTAACGACAACTTGCCTGCTGCCCGTCTTTCATTTGAACATTTCCGAACAGAGGTGCTCAATGATTACAGGGTGGCCTGCCTCAGCCGTGAGGCCAGCCTTTTGGGCCGTAAAGAAGTACTCACCGGCAAAGCCAAGTTTGGCATTTTTGGTGATGGAAAAGAACTGCCGCAACTGGCCATGGCCAAGTTTTTTAAACCCGGTGATTTTTACAGCGGTTATTACCGTGATCAAACTTTTGCATTTGCAACCGGCGCCGCTACTGTAAAAGAATTTTTTGCCCAGTTATATTCTGATCCTGATACAAAAAATGACCCGCACAGTGGTGGCCGGCAAATGAACTCTCATTTTGCCACCCGTTTTTTTAGTGAGGAAGGTGAGCTGCTTGACCTGGTAAACAGAAAAAATTTAGCTGCCGGCATGGCTCCTACTGCGGCACAAATGCCCAAATCAGTTGGGTTGGCATTGGCTTCAAAATTATTCCGTAATAACGATGGGTTGAAAGAGTTGAAACACCTTTCCAATAATGGTAATGAAGTTTGTTTTGCCACCATTGGTGATGCCTCTACCAGCGAAGGACATTTTTGGGAAACGGTAAATGCAGCCGCCGTGCAGCAAATACCGCTTGCCATTTTTGTGTGGGATGATGGTTATGGAATTTCAGTACCCAAAAAATATCAAACCACTAAAGGCTCTGTATCAGAAGCATTAAAAGGGTTCCAGAAAAAAGAAGAAACAAACGGGATTGAAATATATAAAGTAAAAGCATGGGATTATGCAGGCATGTGCGAAGTGTTGGAAGCCGGTATTGAAAAAATAAGAGCAACGCATACACCTGCTTTATTTCATGTGGAAGAAGTAACGCAACCACAGGGCCATTCCACATCCGGCTCACATGAACGTTATAAAACTGCAGAGCGTTTGCAATGGGAAAGAGACTGGGATTGTATTAAGAAGATGAAAGAATGGCTGGTGGAAAATAATCTTGCCACAGAAGAGGAGTTGATGGAGATAGAAACGCAAACAAAAGAAATTGTAAGAAACGAAAAGAGTGAAGCGTGGGCGGATTACCTGCAGCCCATTATGCAGCAGGCAGAACAGGCGCTCGGTTTGCTGGAGCAACTGAAACAGGAATCGGGTGATGCCAATTTGTTCCAGCAGCTTTCAACGGAACTAAAAAATAACAGGGAGCCCAACCGCAGGGATCTTATGAGCATTTTGCACAAAGCTATTTTGAATGCTGAAACCGGTAATGCAAAATCTCAGGCGCTGGCGTTTTACAAGAGCATGGAGCAAAAAAATAAAGAACTTTATAACACCCACCTCCATACACAAAATCAAAAAAGCGCCCTCAAGGTAGCACAAGTAAAAGCAGAATATGCCGCAGGTACTCCCGTACTGAATGGTTATGAAATCCTGAATAAATATTTTGATCAGCTATTTGGCAGTAACAATAAAGTTGTTGCCTTTGGTGAAGACCTTGGTTTTATTGGTGACGTAAACCAGGGCTTTGCCGGCCTGCAGGCAAAGTACAGCAGCAACAGAATTTTTGATACCGGCATTCGTGAACTCACCATTATGGGGCAGGGTATTGGTTTGGCCATGCGGGGCATAAGACCCATTGCGGAAATACAATATCTTGATTATTTGGTTTACGGGTTGCAGCCTTTAACGGATGATTTGGCCACCATGCATTTCAGAACAGTGGGTATGCAGGGCGCTCCATTGATTGTTCGTACACGTGGCCACCGTTTGGAAGGTATCTGGCACAGCGGTTCGCCCATGGGTATGATCATCAACAGTCTGCGGGGTATGTATGTATGTGTGCCACGCAATATGGTGCAGGCAGCAGGTATGTACAATACGCTCCTGCAAAGCAATGAACCGGGTTTGGTAATTGAATGTTTAAATGGTTACCGCTTAAAAGAAAAGTTGCCTTCTAATCTTTCTGCATTCACTGTTCCGTTTGGTGTGCCGGAAATAATTAAGAACGGCAATGATGTTACCATTGTTTCATATGGCTCCACCCTGCGTGTTATTGATGATGCTGTAAAACAGCTTGAAGCAAAAAATATCAGTTGCGAAGTGGTGGATGTGCAAACACTTCTTCCTTTTGATATTAGTCATCTTATCCTTCAATCATTGCAAAAAACAAACCGTATTGTATTTGTGGATGAAGATGTGCCCGGTGGTGCGGCGGCTTACATGTTTAATAAGGTAATGGAAGAACAGGGCGGATATAAATATTTAGATGTGGCCCCCAGGACGATTACCGGTAAAGCACACCGCCCATCTTACGGAAGTGATGGTGATTATTTCAGCAAACCCAATGCAGAAGAAATCATTGATGTGATTATGGCGATGATGAATGAGTAATGATAATTAGTTAGAGCAGTCAATAATCAGGGTATCATTTGATGCGGGTAGCTTTTTTTTAATGGTTTATTTCGCCCAACGCATCTTTGCCCAGCCAATCTTGAGTGCATCTGCTGATTCTCAAAACCCTGATACAATTAAACCTCAAAAAATGCGTAAAGTTTAACTATGCCCAACTAACTGATTATCATACAATATCTTATCAAATTTGAACGTTAATAAAATGTTCGTATTTTTAATATCAAATTTGATATAGTTTACACAGTAAACAAACAATTAAAACTTTGCACCATGACAGGAAACGATGCTAAATTCAGACTCAACATGATTTTAATAGAAAATCAAGAGTCAAAAAAATTTACTGCATATTTCACTCAGTTTCCGGAAATTATTGTTGATGGACTTACTCAGGCTGAGACTGAAATAAATCTTATTAAGACACTTGGTTACTATTTGGATTATAAGACAAAACAAATGTCTTCTGATATGCCAAAGAATCATGTAATCCGTAAAACTATTGACTTCAATTACGAAGAAGCATGACAAAAAGGGATTTATTAGAGTGGGCTATGAATCACGGATGCGAATCAACACCTATCCCAAACGACAGGTCTTTTGCTTTAATTCTCAAAAAGGATCATCGTCAGGCTGTTTTTAATACGCACAGAATGGATGTTCAGGCTGACCCGGAATTTATTTGCCTTATTTGTACGTACCCGGCTTGGTATCCCCATTCCAAATTATGGGGCTTCTGCGTCTGGTATAATTGACGATTTGGACAATATGAATTTTTAAGTGATTCATGATAATAATATCTGTACTTTAAAGAAATAATTTCCTTAGTGTAAGCATTATATGTTAAGATAAAGGATAAAGACTCATGATGACTAAAAATTACAAATACTTTTGTACATAATCCCTTGTTTCCAGCATCCCTTTTACAATTAGTTCTTCACTGCCTTCATAAGCTTTGTCTTCAAACTCTATTACAACAGGGCCGTTGTAGTTCACCGTTTTTAATGCATCAAAAAAAGCCTGCCAGTTTACATCACCCAGGCCGGGGAGTTTGGGCGAATGATATTGCAAAGGTGTTGCCATAATGCCCACTTTATTCAATTGATCTTTATACACTTTTGCATCTTTTAAATGAATGTGAAAGAGTTTGTGTTTATAATCATGAATAGCCTGCACATAATCCATTTGCTGCCACACAAAATGCGACGGGTCAAAATTCAACCCAAATGAATTGCTGGTGATGATGGAATACATTTCATCCCAAATAGCGGGTGTGGCGGCTAAATTTTTTCCGCCGGGCCATTCATCATTGGTAAACAGCATGGGGCAGTTTTCAATACCAATCTTCACCCCTTTTTCTTCAGCATAGGCAACAACCGGCGGCCAGTATATTTTAAATGCTTCTAAATTATCAGTAACATTTTTATACTGGTCACGGCCAATAAATGTATTTACCACAGGTACATTTAATAACGCAGCAGCGTTAATAATTTTTTTGATATGTGAAAGATAAACTTCCCGTTTTTCAGCACCGGCATCCAATGGATTGGGATAATAACCCAGACCGGAGATATAAACATTCCTTTCCTGCAAATAATTTTTGATATGATTGATAGCTGCTTCATCAAGGCTGTCCACATCAATATGCGTTACACCCGCATATCTTCTTTCTGCTTTGCCTTTGGGCCAGCACATGACTTCCACACACTGAAAATCATTGGCTGAGGCAAAGTCAATTACTTCTTCAAAACTTTTATTGGGGAAAATAGCGCTTACAAAACCGAGATGATACATAACGAATTTATTTTAACGTGATGCAAAGGCTAAAGATAAATGAAATTTATACTTCCGGTTCCTGCTGGCTGAGGCAATGAAAACTTCCGAGCCCCCAGATGATGTCAGTAGAATCAATGCCCACCACTTCTCTTGCTGGAAAACATTGCTGAATAATTTGCAGCGCTTTTTCATCTTTACTGCAACGGAATGTGGGAACAATTACCGATTTATTGGCAATATAAAAATTGGCATAGGAGCAGGGCAGTCGCTGATCTTCATACACCAGTTCATCCGGCATGGGCAACTCAGCAATGTTGAGCTGTTTGCCGTTAATAAGGCGCATCTGTTTTAACTGCTTTAAGTTGTGCTGCAGCAGTTCATAGTTGTCATCATTTTTATTTTCTTCAATAACGGTAAGTACTGTGTCTTCATTTACAAAACGAACGGTATCATCAATATGACCATCCGTATCATCACCCACAATGCCTTCATCAATCCATAATATTTGTTCAACACCATAATAACTTAGCAGGTATTGCTCAATATTTTTTTGTGTGAGATGCGGGTTGCGGTTAGGATTGAGTAAACAGGCAGTGGATGTCATCAATGTTCCATTTCCGTTAAACTCAACTGAGCCGCCTTCCATTACAATGCCAGGATGAAACACAGGAAGATTGTAATGTTTGCCAATTAAAGTGGGTATTACATCATCCAAATCAAACGGAGGATACTTGCCACCCCATGCATTATAACCCCAGTCAACAATTACTTTTTTCTGAACAGCGTTGGGGTTAATTAAAAATGCCGGTCCATGATCCCGGCACCATGCATCGTTGGTGGGATGAAAAAAGAATTCCACTTTGTTCAAATCCACATCTGCTGTTTGCAAATGTGCAATGGCAAATTGTTTCATTGTTTCATCAGCCACATTGATACGAACCAGTTCACCTTTGGTAAGTTCTTTTACAAACTGTGCATAATAGGGGAAGATGGTATGAATTTTTCCCGGCCAGCTTGCTTCTTTATGCGGCCATGAAAGCCAGGTGGCCACATGCGGTGCAAATTCTGCAGGGAAATAATAACCTGATTGTTTGGGAGTGGAAGTAGTCATTGGTGGTGCTAAGAATGATGAATATTGAAATGGACGTACAAGAGTGCGACGCAACAATGCTTAATAGCAGCATTGCTGCTTAGTACAAAAAACTATTCTTCATCAATAAAACGTTTGGTAATCGGTTGATAAGAATCAATTCTTCTGTCTCTTAAAAATGGCCAGTGAGTACGGTAACGGTCTGTTTTGTCAGTATCAATTTCAAGCACCACCACTTCTTCATCATTATGCGACGCTTTATACAAAATAGTTCCAAACGGATTGCTGATAAAAGAGCCGCCCCAGAATTTCATAGCGCCGTTCTGTTCAAAACCCACACGGTTCACACTCACCACATGCACACCATTGGCCACTGCATGACTGCGTTGAATGGTTTGCCATGCATTGTATTGTTCCGTATTGGTTGCTTCATCCTGCGAGGTGGCCCATCCGATAGCCGTTGGATAAAATAAAATTTCCGCACCCATCAAAGAAGTAATACGTGCTGCTTCAGGATACCATTGATCCCAGCAAATTAATACACCAATACTTGCAAATTTTGTTTTGAAAATTTTATAACCCAAATCGCCGGGTGTGAAATAAAATTTTTCATAATAAGCCGGATCATCCGGTATGTGCATTTTACGGTATTTGCCGAGATACGTTCCGTCCGCATTCAGCACGGCTGTGGTGTTGTGATAAATACCCTGTGTGCGTTTTTCAAAAAGAGAAGCAATGATTACCACACCCAATTCTTTTGCAAGTGCACTGAGCATATCCGTTGAGGGGCCGGGAATGGCTTCAGCCAGTTTAAAATTTTCATAGTCTTCCACATCACAGAAATACAATGAAGTAAACAATTCCTGCAAACAAACAATCTGTGCGCCTTTTGCCGCTGCTTCTCTTGTTTTTTGAATTGCTTTTTTCAGGTTCTCTTCTTTACCGGCCGTGCAACTCATTTGCACCATTCCTATTTTAACGTTGCTCATGATTTGAAATTGAAGCTGCAAAAATATGTTTTATTGTTATAGGCAGATGAGAGGGGAGTTGAAGTATAAATGAAGTTCTGGTTTTATCAACCCGGCCAGTGGTTACAAACCTTTGCGAAAGTTGAAATGTAAGAACAGGAAACAGAAGTTTATTCATCCAGTAAATTCTTTGCCTTTGTATATACCCTCCACTTTTCAATTACTGCTTTCATGTCATTGGCAATGTCGCTTTCAAACAGCATTTTCTGTTGTGTTTTGGGGTGAACAAAACCCAATGTTTGGGCATGCAATGCATGGCGGGGGCAAATGGTAAAACAATTATCAACAAACTGTTTGTATTTGGTATAAACAGTTCCTTTTACAATACGGTTGCCACCATAAGTATCATCATTAAACAACGGATGACCAATGTGCTGCATGTGCACACGTATCTGGTGGGTGCGGCCTGTTTCCAACCTGCATTCAACAAGTGTAGTATAGCCAAAACGTTCAATTACTTTATAATGCGTGATGGCTTCTTTACCATGCTCCCCATCAGGATATACATCCATAATTTTCCGGAAGCGCTGATGACGCCCCACATGACCGGTAATGGTTCCTTCCTCTTCTTTCAAATCGCCCCACACCAGTGCAACATATTTCCGTTCAACCGTATGATTAAAAAACTGTTTGGCCAGGTGCAAACTGCTTTTTTCATCTTTTGCCATTACCACAAGGCCGCTGGTATTTTTATCAATGCGGTGCACCATTCCGAAACGTGGTAACAGATCTTCAGTTAAATCCGGTTGCTGTTGTTTTAAATACCACATCACACCATTCACCAGTGTGCCGGTATAATTACCGCTGCCGGGATGCATCACCATACCTGCTGCTTTGTTCAGCACCATTACAGATTCATCTTCATATACAATATTCAGCGGTAATTCTTCGGCCACTACCTGTGTTTCATCCGGCGATGTATCAGAGAAGCAAATAATTTCATCACCGGGTTTTACTTTGTAATTGGCTTTTATAAACCCGTTATTTACTGTAACAAACCCGTTCTCAATACCACGCTGTACTTTATTGCGGGTAGCGCCTTCAATTTTGGCCATTAAATATTTATCAATACGCAATGGTTCCTGTCCGCCGCTCACAACATATCGTTTGCGTTCAAACAGTTCTTCTGAACCATCGCCATTGTCGAGTTCCCTGCTCTCCGGTTCTTCTTCTCTTAAGATTTCTTCATCTGCCATAAACGCAAATGTAAGTGTTGACAATTTTCCATTCAAATACTTGTAGCTTTGCATGTCTTCTCACGCCCCTGTCTGATGACAAACAATAAGAATGAAGCAACCTGTTTTATTTAAAGATTTGGGCCGGATGCCATACAAACAAGCCTGGGATTACCAGGAAACTTTGTTGCGTCAGAATCTTGACATCAAATCCAGGTTGCGGCAATTGCAAACCGCAGCAGCGGGTGAAGATGAGCAAATGGCCGATGAACCTGCCACTACGCATCATCTTTTGTTTACAGAGCATCCTCCCGTTTATACGTTGGGCAAAAGCGGTGATGTAAAAAATATTTTGATTTCAGAAATTGAAATGAACAAACGTGGTATTGAGTATTATCCCACCAACCGGGGCGGGGATATTACCTTTCATGGCCCGCAGCAGATTGTAGGTTATCCCATTCTTGATCTTGAAAAATTTGAAACAGATATCGGAAAATATTTACGCAAACTGGAAGAGGTAATTATTTTAACGATGGCGGATTATGGTTTGAAAGGCGAACGCAGCAATGGCGAAACAGGCGTGTGGCTGAATGCGGCCATTAAAGGAAGTGAACGCAAAATTTGTGCAATGGGTGTGCGTTGCAGCAGGTGGATTACCATGCATGGGTTTGCATTTAATGTAAATACTGATTTAAATTACTTCAATCATATCATACCCTGCGGTATTGAAAACAAACAGGTTACTTCACTTGAAAAAGAGCTGGGCAGAACTGTTAATTTTGAAGAAGCAAAACAAAAAGTAAAACACTATTTTGAAAAAGTGTTTGATGCAGAGCTTGTGATAACTGTTAACTAACTGCAACCCGCTGTAACTACCTGTTCATCTCAAGCGGTTTGGCAAAGTAGAGCAGCTTATCTTTTTCACCAAACACCAGTTCCTTACCATCGGCTTTATAAACTGGAAAATTCCAGTTGTTCTTTTCTGTTTTTATGAGCATAGATGTTCCTGTTATAGTTATCGTACAGGGTTGCACATCTGATTTATCATTGTTATAAAAATTTACTTCGCCTGTTGCAGATTGATCTCCGGTAACAGTTATAATTTTTATGTTTTTTATCAGCATGGTGCCAGTGGCAATTGCACCGGGTTTTGACTGGCGCCGGTAAACATTCCAGTTGCCCTGTAAATTATTTATGGATGGGGTAATGGGATTTTCATAAGCTTCTCTTGCAGCGGGTGTTTTACCAAGCGTTTCAACCCAGAACTGATCTACTTTTTTAAAGGTATGAATAAACTCATCCTGATCGTCCAGCGCTATTTCATTATCAGTAGCTGATACAATCGTATAAACATCAGCCGCCACTACTAAAATATTGCCCGGCGCTTCCAGCATAGCTTCTCCTTTAATATACGTTTTGCTCCCGTCACGGGTTTCCACTTTGTTTTCCTCTTTGAAATAAATAAAAACTGTATCCGTAATAGGAGCAGGTTGTTTGTTTTTATAAGTGCGGTTTATTTCCTGCCACCTGCCTTTAAATTGTTCCAGCTTATAGTTATATGTAAACTTTGTTGCTGATGTATTGTTGTTGCCCACATTTACAGGTGTAACTCCCTGGCGCTTTACCCTTCTTTGTGCACTTACTTGAAAACTGATAAAAGCTGATATTGCCAGCAAGAGGATGATCTTTTGCATAATGTAAATTTTAAGGAGTAAGGTGCGTAAGTACAGCAGTAAAGTACAACCTATTTTTTGAAAGCGCAAGCCGGGCTTTCTTTTAACTGCTAATCAGCCGGAATGGTGTTTAATTATCTCTTGTAATTAAAAACTTATTCCGCTCTTTTACTTTGCCCTCTTCTTTCAGTTCAAAATAATACCAGCCAGATTTAAGAAAAGTAGCTTTGTCCAATGTAAGCTTCGGCTCTTTTACCTGCTGAATAAAAAAAATGGGTCTCCCTTCTTCCCTGAAAAAAGTAATGGAGTATTTCTTTTGAGCAGCGTCGGGTAAATCAATTTCTACATTGCCATCATCCCCTGTAAAAATATAAACAGAAGGCTCCCATGCTTTTTTAATGGGTTGTGTGTTTACAGGCGGCGGTATTTTGATGTCGTTTTTATTGTCTTTATTTTTTATGCCCGCCGGGCCGGTGGCGCTAATATCTGTATCGGGTTTATCATTGGTTTGCCTGCCTGTAGTTTTTACAGAATCTTCAAACGCTCTTTTTGCCTTGGTGAAAATATAATTGGTTCCTTCAAACAAAATAAAGATGCGGTAATAGCCGCTGTCATTCTTCGCTGTTTTATCAGCGTACGAATAGTTTTTGGCGGTGGGGCTGGGCGATGAATGAATGGTGATAAAATTCCGGTTGCTGTCTTTGGATCTCTGAATGTTTACCTGCGACGGGTTTTTAAACGAATTGATCCAGCTAATGGTTATCACTCCATCTTTTTTCTTGGCAGTAAAATTTGGCAGGGTATCTTTCTGTGAAAATGCAAAAAGAGCGGCGGAGCAAAACAATAAAATCAGGAACAATACTTTCATGTGCTGTTGGTTTTTCAACGCTTTACCCGTCAAAGATAATGCCGTTCCTTCAATAAAGCAGTGTGCCTGCAGGTAAGGAATTATTTCCCTGCAAGCCACCTGTGTGCAATACGAGCACACGGTCATCAACCGAAAAATAATTTTGCTCAAACAAAGTTGTAATGGCCATCATCAGTTTACCGGTATAAACAAAATCAAGCGGCATTTTTGTTTCATTGTAAAAACGGTTCATAAAAGAAATTAGTATGTCGTCTTTTTGGGCATAACCTTTTCCTGCAAAGTCAAACAAAACGTTGACGGACGCAGGTGAAGAAACGGTTATATGATTTTTTATAAACTGCTCCTGTTCTTCTTTTTTTATTTTTAAAGATGGAATGGCCAATATTGTTTGATGCGGGGCAGCAGACAGTGCAAGTCCCCGGCAGGTGGTACCCGTGCCCACTGCACACGCTATATGTGTATAAGTATGTGCATGAGGTATATGTGAAAGAATTTCAGTACAACCTTTTTCGCCCTCTGCATTATCGCCTCCTTCCGGTACAAAAAAATAATCATCATGGTATTGTGTTATCAATTGCATCACTGCATTACTGGTCCTGTAAAACTCATCCCTTTTGATTGAGATGAGTTGCATTTGATGCTGTGTGCAGAATGAAAGGGTATGGTTGAGTGGAGTTGGAATTTCCCCACGTATGAGCCCAATGCTCTTAATACCTGCTTTATTACAGGCAAAAGCAGTTGCCGCCATGTGATTGGAATAAGCGCCACCCATTGTAATGATGCCTTTATTTTCAGCAATGGCCTTTTGCAAATTGTATTTGAGTTTGAAGTATTTGTTGCCGCTGATAAAAGGATGAATTTCATCCAGCCTGGCAACATCGCAAACAGCATACCCATTGGAGCAACTCCATTGGATGTTTTGTAAACGAATTGTTACCGGATGCAGCATGATTAAAAAGTGTTGATATTTATTGTGCAGGAAAAGGAATGTTTCTCAACCCAACCCTATCTTTGCAGCTTTCAAAAATACGCATTGCATGCAACCAACATTATTGATTTTAGCCGCAGGAATGGCCAGCCGTTACGGAAGTATGAAACAAACAGAGGGTTTTGGCCCCAACGGTGAAACCATTATGGACTATTCCGTTTACGATGCTATCCGTGCAGGTTTTGGAAAAGTGGTGTTTGTGATTCGTGAAGATTTTGCAGAAGCGTTTAAAGCAAGCTTTGAACCAAAACTGAACGGCAAAATACAAACAGAATATGTTTATCAATCATTGCAATCATTTGCCGGCAATTTTTCAGTGCCTGCAACCAGAACAAAACCCTGGGGCACTGCACATGCTGTGCTTTGTGCAAAGGATGTAATTAAAGAACCATTTGCTGTTATTAATGCTGATGATTATTACGGAAGAGATGCGTTTGAAAAAGCAGCAGCTTTTTTAATGAATGATTGCAATCCTGAGCAACATGCCATCATCGGGTATCAACTGGCAAAAACCTTAAGCGCTCATGGTACCGTAAGCCGTGGTGTTTGTGTGGTGGATGATGAACAAAATCTTGTAAGCATTGCAGAACGTACCAAAATTTATCCGGAAGGTGATGGAATTGTTTATGAAGATGCAGCAGGGAAACACAATGTGCCTGTAAATTCCAGTGTGAGCATGAACTTCTGGTGTTTTGATGATTCTATTTTTTACCTCACTTCAAAAATGTTCAAAACATTTTTACAACAACACGGTGGCGAAGAGAAATCAGAGTTTTTTATTCCCATCGTGGCAGATGAATATATTAAAGAAGAACTGGGTGTTATTAAAGTAATCCCCACTTCATCACAGTGGTTTGGGGTAACCTATAAAGAAGATGCACCTTCTGTTCAGCAAAGCGTAAATCAACTGATTGCCGAAGGTGTGTACCCTGCCGGTTTGTGGAGTTAATAAATAATCAGTTTGCCACTCTCCACTTTTTTATCTTTCTGCACAATACGGTAATAATAAACACCGGCTTGCAGGTTGCTGATGGAAATATTCTCCGGAACATCATTGAGCAACTGCTGCAATACCATCATACCATTAGCATTAAACAATTGAATGGTTAATTCGTCTTCTGGTTTTGCAAGAACGGTAATGGTTGTATTCCGCTGCACGGGGTTGGGGTAGAGTTTTACCAATGACGGGCCACGGAAATAAATCACCAGCTCATCACTGTAAATTTTTCTTCCGTCAATCAACTCCACAAATGCACGGTAAATATTGCTGCCCGGTTTTGTAGTTACATCCGTAAAAAGATATTGTAAGCTGTTAATAGTATTGGTTGAATAAATACTGCTCCATCCGTTTACACCTCTTTTTTCAAATACAATGGATTTGATACGAACAATAGTTGAAATGTTCAACTGAAGATTGATTTGATTATTCGGGCTGATATCACCCACAAATGTGCTGATGAAACACCCGCTGCCCTGCAATGTATAATTAAACGTATAGGAACGAACCAGCGGTTTGTTATTTACAACCGGTGCAACAGCATATTCCAAAACAGGATTACCGGCTTTATTTAAAACTAAAAAAGTATCAGCAGCAACAGCAAAAGGTTCTAAGTACTGGTTGCCCATGCGGTATAACTGGTAATTACTTACGCCGGGAATTTTTTGCCAGTTAATCATAAATGAATCAGTACAGTTAAAACCAACAGAAGTAAGTAATCGTTTTGAAATAGTAAATGTATCGCTCACAAAAAAAGTACTTCCAATTTTCATTCTTAATAATGCAGTTTGATAAATGGAAGGCGGGGCATATTTATAAAAACCCTTTGCAAGATTCACATTGTTGTCAATCAACTGCCATGCGCTTCCGTTACCGGCGCTTATTTGCAGTTCACCTGTGCCACTGAATGTATTTTGCCAACGGATAACATTGGAATCAGGCGGCAATAAATGATCATTACGTGATGGGTAAGTCCACTTAAATGTATTCAATGTATCCGATTGCCAGGCAACAGAAAAATTTTGTGTACCTGCCGGAATGGAAGCGCCTTTTACGGTGATGGTGTAAGTTCCTGCAGCAGGGTTATCAATACTTATCTGTTCAGTATTGTTGAGCGTATCTTTTTTGCGAACCGGCAATAACAGCAATGAATCTTTGTTGGGAAAAGAACTAAGCACCCATGGCAGCCATGTTTGTGATGTGGCGTTATTCTTTAATTCCAAATCCAGATCATTGATTAATGCTTTAGCGGTATTGGGTTGAGAAGCAATGTCAGTCCAGGCCAATGTGAGTTTTAATTGTTTGATGTTGGCCGGAATGGTGATGGAGAAATTTTGCGAACTGGTATTATTCACTGATCCGTTAAAGAAACGGTTTTGTAAAACGGTTTGCAATGCCTTATAACCATTGGCATTTCCATAACCGCTTGCAAAATCAATTCCTGCTGCCCCCACATCATCAGCGCTGTTCAATAAAACAGATTTGATGAATGATGCAGCAGGCAAATTTCCATTGAGTTGTTTATAAGCATCCTGTAATACCGTAGCAATGCCGGATACTAATGCAGCAGCGCCACTGCTTCCGTCTTCACCAAAAGCTACCAGTTCCGGTTTTATTCTTCCGTCAAAAGCCGGGCCACGGGAGCTTGGAGCAAGTACGTTGTAGAATGAATCTAAATGCCCAACTGTAATGATATTCTTAGCCTGTTTAAAATTACCGGTGATGTTAGCCGTTGCTGCAATGCCACTGTATCTTCCTGCAGCGGGTGCAAGTGTTCCTGAATTGCCAACCGAAAATATATGCACTAAAGAAGGAATAGCATTTACACTGGCATCATAACCCGCAGCTTCAGCGCCATAAAAATGCTCTACCAATGTTCCGTATGAATGATTTTGTAAAGTGATATTGCTGCCCTGGTAATACGTTAATGGTTCCGGCAATAAATTGGAAAAACTGGCTGATGAAATTTTTGAACTCCATGCGGCGCCTTTTGTGTAATTCCAGGTATTGCCACCGCCTGCAATAATTGTAGCCATGGAACTTGCATGACTGCTTACGGTTGAAGAGGCGTTGGTGGAGGTGATAATTCTTCCTTTAAAATCAATATCGGTGGTATCAAATTTATTTTCTTTAACAGAAACAGAAAGGCTGTTGCCATTATACTGCGGATATTGGCTTTGGAGTAATGAAATATTATTTAGAGCATAATCAACAAAACCCAGCAGCAGTTCCTCCTTTGGCTGTTTTACATCATCGGCAAATACAACGGCATCGCACTGTACAATTTTTTTAATAAAATTTTTATCAGCTTTAATCACCAGTGTTTGTGTTGGCTCAAACAGGTGCAGTAATTGAAATGAAGTATCAGCGCCCGCACATTGTTTCCATGCTGCAAAGGATTTTACCTGTACAGTAACAACAATTTTATTTCCTTTTGCTGTTTGTTCAAAACGTTCGGCAAAACCGGGAGCAGTTTTTTCTTTTTCCTTTTTTGTAAGCAGTTGTGCAAAAGAAAGAAAGGGCGTTGCCAACAGAATAATTACCAAACTGATGAAGAAACACCATTTGTTCCTTAAACAATCTTTCGTAGTTCTACATGTGTTTTCACGAAGCGGGATTGATTTCTGCATATTTTCAAAAAAATGTGGAATAAAAACTTTTAAAGTTTGCATAAAAGTAAATATTTTGTCTGGTTTTATATCTATTCATCACTTAAACTAAAAAGAACATGAGAAAACTTTCTTTGATGGCTGCCGTTTTAATTGCAGCCGCAACGCTTTTCAATTCCTGTAAAAAATCAACCAAAACAGATCCTGCATCTGTTTCACAGGAAATCCTCAGCCAGATTAAAGCCCTTGGTTTTTCAACTAATGGCGCAACTCCGCATGAAGATGGTTACCTTGTTGAAGGCGATATCTTCCTCTCCAAAGAAAATCTCAGTGGCCTGGAACAGTCGCATAATTTAATTTATGCCAATGAGGAACATTACCGCACTACCAACCTGGTAAGCACAAGCGGTGGCACCAGAACCATTACTGTTTCTTTAAACACAAGCCAGGCTAATTTTATTTCTGCAACAGATGAAGCCATCCGCCGTTACAATGCACTCAATCTTACAGTACGTTTTCAGCGTGTTGCCGGCACATCTGCCAACATCAACATTGTTACTTTTTACCAGGTAAGCAATACTTTGGGTTCTGCAGGTTTCCCAACAGGCGGAAACCCTTTCAACAGGATTCAAATGAATACCTACTGGTACACACCATCCATTGCAGTAAATGCACTGGCTACAACTATTGCACATGAAATGGGCCATTGCATTGGCTTCCGCCATACAGATTATATGAACCGTGCTTACAGTTGCGGTACAGGTGGCAATGAAGGTGCATCAACAGTTGGCGCCGTTTATATCCCCGGCACACCAACCGGCCCCAGCGCAGGTTCATGGATGCTTGCCTGCGGAAGCACGGCTTCTAACTTCAACCGTCCGTTTACAACGGCTGATCAAACAGCATTGAACTATGTATATTAAATTTCAGTTGTGAATGATTGATGGCCCGCTTTCAAAAAAAGCGGGTCTTTTTTTTTCAACAAATTTTGATGCACTGATTTTTTTCTGAAACATTTTATTATTTTTAAACCTCTTCAACTTTCTTCCAACCCTCTTTTTATCCTTATTCTTAAATCTAAATCAACAAACATGAGAAAGCATGTAATTAATGCTGTGATGCTGCTCACATTAACTGCAGTTATTTATTCCTGCCAGAAGAAAACTTCATCTGCCGAACAAAAAATTTCGCCTGAAGTTATTTCCCAGTTACAACACATGGGTTTTTCAACCGATGGTGTTGAAGCAAGAGATGGTGGTTACCTGGTGGAAGGTGATCTTTTTATTCCCACTTCTGATTTGGGAAAAACATTTAACTCGCCCACACTGCTCGTTGCAAATGAAGAGCAGTACCGCACCACCAATCTTGTAAATACCAATGGCGGCGTGCGTAACATCACTGTATCTCTCAACACCAATCTGTCTTATTTTGTACAGGCCACACAGGCTGCTATTAGCCGTTACAACGCAGAAAATTTGCAGCTTACGTTTACACTGGTACCCGGTACATCGGCCGACATTAATATCGTTACCTTTTACCAGGTGAGCAATACGCTGGGTTCAAGCGGTTTCCCCAGCGGAGGCAATCCTTACAACAATATTCAGATGAATACGTATTGGTACAGTGCATCAACGGATATTAATTATCTCGCTTCTATTATAGCACATGAAATGGGTCATTGCATTGGTTTCCGCCATACAGATTATATGAACCGTGCTTACAGTTGCGGTGGCAGAAGATCAAATGAAGGTACTGCAGGTGTTGGCGCTATTTTAATTCCGGGCACGCCTTCTGCTGCTGATCCTAATAGTTGGATGCTGGCATGTATTGGAAGCGGCGTAAACCGTCCGTTTAATGCCAATGATAAAATTGCGTTAAGCTATTTGTATTAATTATTATAACCCTTAGAACAATCAAGAGCCCCGCTTGCGGGGCTTTCTTATTGGGTTTGTTACCGGCAATTGTGCATATAGCATCGGTATTGCGTCGCACACTTGTACTGCTGTAACTTTATTATGCAACAAAATACAAATGCCCGCTTAAGCAACGGCATTTCTTATAATTTTTAAATACAGATATAGCGCCCCGATGGGCAATGTCATTAAGTTAAGCGTCACCTCGACCGCAGGGAGAGGTCTCATAAATTTCGTACAGCTTGAATTTTATGAGATGTCTTCCCGCAAAAGCGGGACAAGCTGTTCCTCGACATGACGAAACGCTTAACTTAATGACATTGCCCGATGGGGCTCTGGTTATTTTGAAATGATTTTTTCTACTGACATACCGCACCTCCGGCGCTATAAAACAATTTTTTAAAATAACACAACACGTTGTCATCATCCTATTTCAATTCGCCAAAATAAAAGTCGTAATAAAGTAAGCTAACTATAAATTAGTACCTTAAAAAAGATAGGGCTGTGCAGTGGGTCTTCCCCCTTTGGGGGAATTATAGGGGGCTTTTTCTGAACTCTTTATACAAATTGATTAACGCATTCGTGCTTGCATCATGTGTTGCAATTTTTTCATCGCCTCTTAATTCCGGTAAAATTTTATTGGCCAATTGCTTGCCCAGTTCCACTCCATACTGATCAAAGCTGTACACATTCCAGATAATTCCCTGTACAAAAATCTTATGCTCATACAATGCAATCAACTCACCCAGAGTAAATGGTGTAATTTTTTTAATGAGAATAGAATTGGTGGGGCGGTTGCCTTCAAACACTTTAAACGGAACCAACTCTGCTTTCACACCTTCAGCCATTACTTCTTCTTTTGTTTTGCCATTCATGAGCGCTTCTGTTTGCGCAAAAAAATTGCTCAACAGTTTTTCATGATGATCAGCAATAGAATTGTGACTGATAGCAGGCGCTATAAAATCACAGGGAATTAAATGTGTTCCCTGGTGAATGAGTTGATAAAAGCTATGCTGACCATTTGTACCAGGCTCACCCCAGATAATTGGGCCTGTGGCATAATTCACTTTCTTTCCAGTTCTGTCAACATACTTTCCATTGCTTTCCATATTTCCCTGCTGAAAATAAGCTGCAAAGCGGTGCAGGTATTGATCGTAGGGGAGAATAGCTTCGCTTTTTGCATCAAAAAAATTGGTGTACCACAAACCAATTAATGCCATGAGCATGGGAATGTTTTTATCAAACGGTTCTTTCTTAAAATGTTCATCAGCATGATGAGCGCCTTTCAATAATTCTTCAAAATTAGTATAGCCAATTGTGAGTGCAATCGATAAACCAATGGCACTCCACAATGAATATCTTCCACCCACCCAATCCCAGAACTCAAACATATTGGCTTTGTCAATACCAAACTTCACCACTTCTTTTTCATTGGTGCTGAGGGCAGCAAAATGTTTGGCTACAAATGTTTCCTCTTTTGCATGTTGCAGAAACCAATCTCTTGCTGTGTGTGCATTGGTCATGGTTTCCTGCGTGGTAAATGTTTTGGATGCAATTAAAAACAGGGTTTCATCAGGTGTTACTTTCTTTAAGGTTTCAGCTATATGTGTTCCATCCACATTGCTCACAAAATAAGTTTGAATACCTTTCACCCAATAAGGTTTTAGCGCTTCAGTAACCATTACCGGACCCAAATCACTTCCGCCAATACCAATATTTACAATGTATTTGATTGTTTTGCCCGTATAACCTTTCCATTCACCGCTGTGAATTTTTGCACAGAACTCTTTCATCTGCTGCAATACCCGCTGCACATCGGGCATTACATCTTTGCCTTCGCTCATCATAGCGTGACCACTGAAATTGCGTAAAGCAGTATGCAATACGGCACGGTTTTCAGTTTCATTAATTCTTTCTCCTGCAAACATAGAAACAATGCTTTCCTTAATACCACATTCTGTTGCCAGTTGAATGAGCAGTTGAATGGTTTCTTCTGTTATGATGTTTTTGGAATAATCAAATACAATATCCTGTGCACAGGAACTGAATTTTGCAAAACGGTCAGCGTCATTTGCAAACAGTTCTTTCATGCTTGTTTTCTTCATCTCTGCAGCATGAGCTTCCAGTAATTGCCAGGCATTTGTTGAAGAAGGATTGATAGTTGGTAGCATTATTGATAATTCGTTTATTGGTTAATTCTTTTTTTTGGATTCTTGTTTTTTGATTCTTGGTTCTTGTCCCTTGGTTCTTGTCCCTTGTTTCTTTTATCTAAGCAACTCAACACTCTTCACCTTATCTTTATGTAACTGTTCTTTCAATGCATCAATACCGCTGAATTTTATTTCGCTGCGTAAATGATATTTGAGCCACACTTTTAAATGACGGCCATAAATTTCTTCATCAAAATCAAAAATATTTACTTCAATCATCCGGTTCAGTCCGTCAACAGTGGGTCTTGTGCCAATGTTCATCATGCCTTTGAGCATTCTTGATTCACCTTCTAACTGGCAGGTAACCACATACACACCATTACCGGGAACTAATTTATCCGGATTATCCATTTGCAAATTAGCCGTAGGATATCCGATTGTTCTTCCCAGTTTGTTGCCTTCAATTACTTCACCTTTAAAGAAATAGTCATAACCAAGATAGGAGCGGGCAAATTGTACATCACCCTTCAGCAATGCTTCCCGAATTTTGGTGGAACTGATGATGGCATCATTAATTAACTGCTCATCAATTTCTTCAACCGTGTAATGAAACTGTTCACTAAATTTTTCAAGCAACCTGAAATCACCTTCACGGTTGTTGCCAAACTTGTGGTCGTAACCAATGATGATGGTGGATGGATGAAATTTTTCTACCAGGAAATGGCTGATGTATTGTTCCGCCGTTTGTTCAGAAAATTGTTTGGTAAAAGGAACAATCACCATATTGTTGATGCCAGGTTGTTTCAGCAGTTCAATACGTTCTTCCATGGTGGTGAGCTGCATCAGGCTTTCATTGGGGCGAACTATTTTTCTTGGATGCGGGTTGAACGTAATGAGTACCGATTCGCCTCCGGTTCTTTTACTTTCAGCCAATAACTGCTGAATAATTTTTTGATGGCCCAGGTGCACACCATCAAAAGTGCCAATGGTAACAGCGGCATTGTGAAAGGGTGGAAGTGTATCTAAATTCCTGTAAACTTTCATGTGTTCATTTCTGTTTTTTTTAGCCACATAGTATAACCATTAAAAATGACCATCCCTTTTGGTGTTAAGTTGGGCTGTTCATTTTTAATGGTTATTTCATAAAGTGGTGCAAATGTACAAAAGGAAGGTGTATTGACTGTTAGTATAAATAAGCCGCTGATTGATGTCAAATTGTGTGGAAGCCATAGATTTGCAACTCATTTCCATTATGAGCAATTCACTTTACAATCAACGGGGCGTGAGTGCACAAAAAGAAGATGTGCACAAAGCCATTCAAAAGCTTGACAAAGGACTTTTCCCCAATGCGTTCTGCAAAATTTATCCTGATTATTTTACCAACGATGCAGATTGGGTGAGTGTAATGCATGCGGATGGTGCAGGTACCAAAAGCATCCTTGCCTATTTGTACTGGAAAGAAACAGGGGATGTGAGTGTGTGGAAAGGAATTGCACAGGATGCAGTGGTGATGAACCTGGATGATTTGTTGTGTGTGGGTATGTATGATAACTTTTTATTTTCATCAACGATTGACAGAAACAAATCTGTAATTCCAGGTGAAGTGCTGGAACAAATCATCAACGGTACACAGGAATTGTTTGATACGCTCAAACAGTTTGGTGTAAACATTCATTACCTCGGTGGTGAAACGGCTGATGTGGGTGATGTGGTTCGTACCATTGCAGTTAACGGAACCATGGCGGCACGCTGGCCCAAAAATAAAATTATCAGCAATGATAAAATAAAACCGGGTGATGTGATTGTTGGGTTGGCGTCTTATGGTCAATGCAATTATGAAACATTGTATAACAGCGGTATTGCCAGCAATGGTTTAACCAGTGCACGGCATGATGTGCTGCATAAATTTTATGCACAGCATTTTCCTGAAACATTTGAACCCACGCTCAAGGATGAAGTGGTGTATATTGGGAAGCACCGGTTAACGGATGAAGTTGAAATTGGTCGGCAGTCGGCAGACGATAGTCAACAGAAAACAACTTCTATTGGTGAATTAATTCTTTCTCCCACACGAACCTTTGCACCGGTGCTCAAAGAAATTCTGGTAAATCATTTTGATGCCGTGCATGGCTTGATTCATTGCAGCGGTGGCGGCCAAACCAAGTGTTTGAAATATTTGCCCGGCAACATGAAAGTGGTGAAAGATAATTTGTTTACACCGCCGGTTATATTTGATTTGATACAAGATGCCAGTGGTGCAGATGCAAGGGAAATGTACCAGGTGTTTAATATGGGCACAAGGCTGGAGATTTATACAGATGAAACAAATGCACAACAATTCATTTCCATTGCACAGTCATTTGGTGTGGATGCACAGATGATTGGAAGGGTGGAAGAGAATGAGAAGAAGGAAGTGGAGCTGAGGGTGAGAGATGAAGTGATTCGTTATTAATTTATAAGAAACCTGCTGTGTATAGCTGAACTGTTTTTGCGAGGTTCTTCTTAATTTCTTCCCATGTTTTTGAAGTTAAACTGATTGGGTCCTGCTCTTTATCTGCAGGTTCAAAATGAGTGAGGCTGTGAATAATAAAACCGCTGTCAACATTGGGGAATTTTTTCTGAAAAATTTCAATCATCTCTTTAAGCGTATAGCTGTTCAGCAGTTCTTCAATATCCCAAAAATCTTTCTTTGCAAACCTGTTACTTAGAGCCTGTAATTTCATAGGTATCATATCGTTTAAACGGATAAGCCTGGTTCCTTCAACTACCAGCGGTTGCTGCATCCAGTCAAAAGGGTAAAGTATAAAATCAACTTTTATATTGTCAATTAAAAACATCATGGTTTGATTCTGCTCAAATAAAAGTTCCGTGTTTTTAAAATTGGAAGTGATGATTTTATATACCAGCGGTGTTTCAAACCCCTTTACCGAAAAAAAATCGAGATCAATGGAAAATCTGTGCCCTTTCTGCAAAGCAATATTTGTTCCCCCGCCAAGTGCAAAAGATGATAGCTCCCTTAACTGGCATATTTTTTTTAATAAGCCCAGGGTATTGGGTTCAACTGCTGTTTCGTATAGCATGTAAAGTCAGTTTTTTGAAGATCCATGATAACACACAGAAAGCTTAAAACAGGCTTACGTAAGTAAGAAGCATGAACGATTTCTTTTTTTATACGGTCAATTCCGTAATATTTTAATATAGCCACCTGGTCGCTCCAGCTTCCGTAGTTGAATACCTTTTGCATGATAAAAAGCGACGATTTTTCAAAATCTAATGTTTCAAATGAAACATCCCAGAAAGCTTTTTTTGAAGGGAGAGAAAGGCTCATATTAAAAGTGAAATTAGTTTAAAAACAGTTTGTGTTTATTTTTTAATAAAGATTAAAAGCTACGGTTGGTAGTTTTGTAACAATGTCTGCTTTTCTCAATTTGCTTTTTATTTCATCCACAACAACAGTTGTTCCGGGTTCACATTTGGCTAAAGCGGTCAAAACCCGTTCATTGAATACAACATTATCTTGTGCAGGAATCACCAGGGGTTTGTCAAAGCCTTTTCCGGTAAAGTAAAAAGTGTAATGGGTTATTTCCCAATCTTCATCTATTGTAAATGCTTTTACTGTTTTAAAATCATCTGCTTTTACACGACCGCCTTTGGAATTTGCTAACGCAATTGCCGGATCAGGTACATTCTTAACTTTAAAAACAGATTTAATAAGTTCAACTGTTTTTCCGTTATCATTTTTTGAAACGGTAATAACCGCTTCGCCGGGAGAAGAGGGGTTTGAAATCCATGTATTAGTACCTGTTTTTTTTATGCTGCCGTTTGTAACAGTAACTTGTAGTTTTTCTTCAGGAATATTGCCTGAACTGATTGTAATTTCATTGTTAATACCAATATAAAGAATCCGGACAGTTTGATTGGTTATAACAATCTTGTCAGCAGCAGCATCTTTAGTTGTTGCATTTTCTGCTGATTTAAATGTAATTTTCTTTTCCGTCCAGCATCTTACTTTATGGCCGTTTTGAATGGCAGGTACCCATTTCGGGCCTTTTAAAATCGCTTCTCCGGCAATTTCATTTAAAACTGGCAGTGTTGTAAAATTGAGTGACATTTTTTTGATACTACCATCTTTTTCCACAACAAATCGTACTATACAAGTTCCTGTTTCACCGGCCTTGTGCAGTTTATCAGTATTTGCTGTAAGAAAATTACTTATATACCTGTTCCATGCAGCTTCTCCACCAGGAAACTGCGGCATTACTTCTGCTTTTGTGAAAACCGGCAAAGAATCATTTTCCGGTTCGGTTATTTTGGATTGATTAATGGGGGCATTTACCAAAACACCATCTTCAATAACAACTACACCATATTTTGCCTGAGAGCCGTATTTATGCATCATAGCAGCATCATTGGGAGGGTAAACGGTAAGTTTTCCTCCCTTCAATATCTTATTTTTAATTTTATCAGAAGCGATAACCTTCCCGTTCAAAATGTAGATTGCTTTATCAAAAGCTTTATTTTGATTGGGTTGTTTAATAATTATTGAATCTGAAATAAGTGTGATTTTTTTTGTTAGTGTCGTGCAATTCAAACTTCCCACCTGCAAACGGAGTTGTATCCTGTATTACTGAGTTAGGATTGCTAAAAATTGCTGTTCCTTTTTCATTTGCTAAAAGATAGTTTTCAATGCCCTTTAAAATTGCTGCTGCTATTTCCTGCTGCTTTTGATTATTCTTCATCAGTTCTAAATCTTTTTTATTGGAAAGAAAGCCACATTGCAGCAGCACAGTTGGACAAGAACTTTGATCAATTACCCAAATACCTTTTTCTCTTGTTTTAATACCTCTGTTTGGATTGATTACCTGTGACACTTCTTTTAACAAGAAATTTCCGAGCATGCTGCTCTGTTCATTGTAGGTGGGATTCTTCCTTGAGACATACGCTTCCACACCATTGGCTGGGTTGTCTATGAAAGTATTACCTTCTTTCATTTTGGGAGCAAAGTTTGCGTGTAATGCAATAAAAATATCCGGATTTTGAGCACTAACAAACTCACTGCGTTTTCTTAAGTCTATAAAATTTTCATCAGCCCTGGTAAGAATGATTTTTAGTTTTTCATTCTTATTGTTTTCAACAATGGCTTTTGCAAGCGCTAAAGCATACTCATCTTCGCTAAAACCATCTTCTGATTTTGCTCCATCGTTTTTGCCATCTTTTAGCCCATGCCCGGCATCAATAACTACTGTGAATTCTTTTTCAAGTTTATTTTTTGCAGCATCAATTTTTGTTTCTTTTGTTTTCAGTACAAATGCAAAAAATAAAATGACAAGTACAGGAAGCAATAATAAACGGCTGATATAACCCACTTTAGGATTGTTTAATTTGGAAAGCATAAGTAAGCGTCTTTTTATGGGTGAATAAAAAAATGGATTGGTGAGTGATAAGGTTTGCCCCGGAAATGCTGCTGCCATAATCATACTTGCAAATGCAGATGTGTCTCCATTTGCAACTGATTTTTTATCAGCTATAAATTCATGTATGAGGGTAAGTTCTTTTTTAACCAGCCGGAAAAACGGATTCATCCAGAAGAATACCAAAACAATGTTGATGAATAACTTATCCCAGCTGTGTTTTTCTGTTACATGCACCAGTTCGTGTGTGAAAATTTGCTGGCCCTGGGCCGATTCAAAATCAATGTTGCGGTTCCAAAAAATATAATGCAGAAAAGAGAACGGAGCGCCTTTTGCCTCTGTATCAACAAACACCAAACCGTTTAGTTTCCAGTGCGGGTTGCGGCGCAATAGCTTAAAAACAGTAAGCAATGCCATGAGCAGCATCACCCAAAAAATACAGCACACAATTGTATAGCCAGCAGCAACTAATGTTTCAGCAGTAAAGAAAGAAGATTTTTGAACGGTAAGTACCGGTTGTTCTTCAAACCATTTTTCTTCTGTTGTTATGCTTTCTATAAGTTGATAGGCAACGGCTGGTTTTTCCTGTGGAGGTTGCAGGATGGTGAAATTCAAAACAGGAATCAGAAGTGATAAGAACACTGCACCCAGCAGGTAAAAACGGTTCCACTGGTGAAAAATTTTATTACGCAATGCCAGCCAGTAGTAGCCTGTAAAAACGGCCGAGCAGAGCATTACTTTCAGCAGGTATTCGGCAGCAGCTATCATTTTTTTGATTTTTTAAGTTGTTGTAATAAAAGTTCAAGCTCTTCAACAGAAAGGTTATTTTCCTTTACCATAAACGAAACGGCATCTGTAAATGATCCTTCAAAATATCCTTTCACTAAATTTTTAATACTGGCTTTTGAATAAGCATCTTTACTTACAAGGGGGTAGTAACGGTGCATACGTCCAATCACATCCACATCCACAAATTTTTTTTCTATCAAAATTTTTAAGATAGTCGCTACTGTATTCTGGTGGGGTTTAGGCCTGGGCATCTCATCCACAATTTCACGGAGAAATGCCTGTTCCAGTTTCCAGATGGCCTGCATCACCTGCTCTTCAGCTTTGGTGAGCGCTTTCATGTTTTCGTGCTTCATGAAACGAATGTATAACTAAAAAATTAGTTTAACAACTAAAAATTTAGTTAAAAGGAATTTTTTGTTCGTTTAGAAGGAAAATAGATGAATTAAAAAGATGTTATTCGGGTGCTTTCAAGGTTACTTTTTGTCTGCGCCAGGCTTTAACTGTTTTACCGAATTGATAAGCCGGAGTCCATTTAGGACCGTTTTTAATAGCCTTAATAAGCAGTTCGGCCAACAATGACTTTTGCATTGTTAGAGCTTCCGCATATCTTACAGAGCCGTCTTTATCAACAATAAACTGAACTTCACAGGTTCCGAAATTTGTTTTACGTTTTGAAAGTTTATCTATATTCTGCTCCAAAATACTTTGAATATATTTATTCCATGCCGCTTCTCCTCCGGGAAAGGAGGCTTCAACTTCTACTTTTTGAAATGTTGCTGTATCAAGCCCGCTAATTTGGAACTGAAGAAGTATCCTTTTGTTGTGCACTTACTGACAGTGAAAGCAAAATAAATAGTATTGTTGAAATCTTTTTCATAAATATTTATCAGGGGATTAAGTAGAAGATGAATTACATATTTTTGCCAAAACACAAATATAATGGCATCCATCGTAAACATAAAAAACGCAAACATCTACCAGAGCGGCAACCTCATTCTTAATAATGTTAATCTCAATGTGGAAGAAGGGGAGTTTGTGTACCTGGTGGGTAAAACAGGAACGGGTAAATCATCACTCTTAAAAACACTCTATGGCGAACTTCCTTTAACCCAGGGCGAAGGAACTGTAAATGGTTTTAATCTCCGGGATATGGATTGGAAGAAAGTTCCTTTCCTGCGCCGTTCGATAGGCGTGGTGTTCCAGGATTTTCAATTGCTTACTGATAGGAGTGTGCATGAAAATTTAAAATTTGTTTTGAAAGCTACTGGCTGGAAAGATGAAAACCTGATGGAAGAAAAAATAAATGATGTGCTGGATAAAGTGGGTCTGAAATCAAAAGGTTTTAAAATGCCTTTTGAAATGAGCGGTGGCGAACAGCAGCGTGTGGATATTGCAAGAGCATTACTCAACTCCCCCAAATTAATATTGGCAGATGAACCTACCGGCAACCTCGATCCGGAAACCAGCGATGAAATTATGCAACTCCTGTTCCAGGTAGCGAAAGATTACGGCACTGCAGTTGTAATGGCCACACATGATTTTATGGTGATCAAAAAATTTCCTGCACGGCTGGTAAAGACAGAAGGCGGTAAAGTGTGGGATAATGCTACTGTAGAACATTCATAAGCTTCTTTGCATTTTCAGCATTATTGTAATGCTGCGACAATAAACCCTGGCGAATCTGTATATCATCATCCGTAAACTTCTTATGAAATAAACGGAACGCATGGTATTTCATTTCAGTGTTATTGTTGGCAGCCTGGCATGCTTTCTCCAGGTGTGTTCCTTTCAGCATTTCATTGTTGGCAATTACATGCCGGCCGTTAAACACAGCATTGAGCAGTTTAAATTTTATTCCCGATTCAGTGAAGGAAGGAAGAATATGCAATTGTGCTTTATGAATTAAATCATTCAGTTCTGCATCACCGGGGTTTTCAACTATACAGGTATGCTGCTGTACATGCGCCAGTTCCACCAATCGGGCTGATGGATTTTTGCCCGCCACCACCAATGGTATTTCCAGTTCATTAAAAATTTTCTCCAGTAACCAGGTGGCCGCCTTTTCATTTTCAGCAACGGATAAATTGCCGTGATACAATGCAAATGTTCCCAGCCCTTCTTTGGAGGTTACCAGTTCATTGGCAATAAAAGGAGGAATAAAATGGATGTTCTTTGCCTTCAGCACTTTTTTGTAATGTGCCGCATCTTTTTCGCTCAATGCAATAATGGGGTAAGCGATGAGTTGCTGCTCATAACGTTTGAGCAGGCGGCTTTCATTGTGCATATATGCTTTTTTTAAAAGCGATTTTTCCCATGCGCCAAGTTGATGATAATACTCATACTCCACGTTATGCAAGCGGATGGCTACATTTTTTTTGGTTAATGCACCGCTGATTAATCCGAATGTGGAATGCACTCCTTCCAGCAGTACAGGATGCTCATCGGCATTCAGCCGTTTCCAGAGTTCATCATCATTACGGGAGGCAGCAATGTATGGATACTGCAATGAAAAACCTTTATGACCTTCGTTACGTTTGTAATAAAAAACTTCTTCACAAATTTCATTCAGCGCTTTTTGATGATCCCGCCCGTATTCAAAACAATGCAAATGAACTTTTACACCCATTTTATGCAATGCTTTGATTTTATAGTACACATCCATTACCCCGCCATAGTCAGCCGGGCAGGGAATATCAAATGAAACGATATGTAAATGATCAGCCAATGATGTGTTTGTAAAATGCAATTAGTTGTTGTTCTTCTTCCTGCCAGTTGAATACTTCTCTTGCTTTGATGCAGTTGTGTTTCAGCCGTTCATACAAAACAACATCAGTAAGCAAAAGGTTCAGTGCATGGGCAATTGTTTTGGGCGATGTATCAGGAATGAGCAATGCTGTTTCAAACTGCTTATTCATTTCTCTGTATGCCGGGTAATCCATTGCCAACTGTGGTATCCCTGCCATGATATAATCAAAAAAACGATTGGCTAATGAAAGGTAATTGCTCAGCCCATTATTTTCAAACAAAGTAATACCTGCATAAGCTGATGGAGTAACTGTTTTCAATTCACCGGGAGCAAGTTTGCCTTTTAATAATACTTTTTCCTGCAAATGATTTTGTTGAATCAATTCTTTGGTTTGATGATAAAAATTACCGCCACCATAAATATGCAATGGCGCATTTACATCTTTCATGGCCGGAATCAAAGTTTCAAAGCTGCGGCCTTCATTTACAGCACCCTGGTAAAGGAAAAAAGTTTCAGGTTGCAGGTTGCTTGTTTCAGGTACACTGTTTACATTTTGGTCTTTGTTATTTGGTTCTTGCTTCTTGGTTCTTGGTTCTTCTTTCACCGGCACATTCCTCACCACCTCATACTTCACGCCATACATTTTTTCAAATTCCATTGCAATAGGTTTGCAAACGGTATAGCCATATTTGAAACGGGGAACCGTAAAGCGTTCAATCCATTTCCAAATTTTGTAACGGGAGGGGCGGGTTACAATTTCTTTCATTTCACAAAACAATTCATGCGCATCGTAAATGCGTTTGCAGCCTTTTAGTTTGGAAACAAAATAAACCGGAAGAATCGTATCCAGGTCAATAGCACACAATGCATCAGCTTTTTGAAAGAGCAGCCAAAAAAACAGGCGGATATTGTATTCAGTATAAAACATCATGCCTTTCTTAAAAAAACAGGGTATCTTCTTTTGCCGGAAATTTTGTGTTGATAGCGGAAGTGATGCTGAAAGTTTTCTGCCTGTAATTGCTACGTCATACCCATTTTGAGCCAGTGATGAGCAGATGCGTATCATTCGCTGGTCAAAATTCAAATCGTTGGCAACTGTTAAGATGATACGGGGCAATGGGTTGATTTTGGCAGCAATATAAATCAATTGAATTGTTTATCTTAACGCACATTTACGTTCCATGCAGCAACTCATCCATAAATTTTATACGGCATTCGCCGCCAAAGATGCCCAAACAATGGCTGAATGTTATCATCCTGATGCGGTTTTCACTGATGAAGCATTTGTAAACCTTCGGGGTAAAGAAGCGGGCTTTATGTGGAAGATGCTTATTGAAAGAAGCCGGGGGCATCTCACCATCAGCTTCAGCAATGTGCAGGCAACAGGGGAGCAGGGCTCGGCTCAATGGGTGGCCGGGTATATTTTTTCAGCTTCAGGGCGCAATGTCATTAACCATATTCATGCAGAGTTTGAGTTTAAAGACGGATTAATTTACCGCCATACTGATCGTTTTAACCTTCATAAATGGGCAGCACAGGCTTTAGGGTTCAGTGGCTGGTTGCTGGGCGGCTTCGGATTTTTCAGGAAAAAAATACAACAAACCGCCCGGCAGGGCAATGTCATTAAGTTAAGCGTCACCTCGACCGTAGGGAGAGGTCTCACAAAATGTGTTAAGCTTGAAGTTTAGGAGATTTCTCCTTCCGTCGAAATGACGAACGCTTAACTTAATGACATTGCCCGGCAGGGGTTGGATAAATACATTCAAAAACAGCAGCAATCATCCGTTTATTAAAAAAAACACAGCTAAAACCCTTCCTTTTTAGCTGATTTCCCTTACCTTTGCCGCCACTTTTATAGATGTAAAACTTGGATGTCCATTAAAAAAAACTAAGATGTCAGCAATTACAAAAGAAAAAAAAGCAAGCATTTTTGAAACCTACGGTGGTAACGCAAAAAACACCGGCTCTATTGAAGGACAAATTGCCCTTTTAACAGAGCGTATCAACCACATCGCCACACACCAGAAGGAGAATAAAAAAGATTTCTCCACCAACCGTGGGCTGATGCAACTGGTAGGTCAGCGCAAGAGCTTACTCAGCTATTTGAGCAAAACAGACCTCCAGGGTTATCGTGCACTCATCGAAAAACTCGGGTTACGTAAATAATCCTTATGAGCTTATAAAAAGAACATTCCCAACTGCATTTTTACGGTTGGGATTTCTTTCTTTACAGCCATCCGTTTTTCATTCCTCATTTTAAAAACACGGAACTCCTGATAGCAGTTGCTTGCACGTTGCCGCAGGGTTCCAACAAATTCATTACACATGTTATCACAACCAATCAGTAAATCGTTTGACCTGGGTGGTGGCCGCATCGTTACCATTGAAACCGGTAAGCTGGCCCGCCAGGCAGATGGCGCTGTAACCGTACGCCAGGGAAATTGTATTCTCCTCGCCACTGTTGTAGCCAATAAAGACCCCAAAGAAGGACAGGATTTCTTTCCGCTTTCAGTTGACTACCAGGAAAAATTTGCATCAGCCGGCCGTGTGCCCGGTTCGTTTTTTAAACGTGAAGCCAGGCTGAACGATTATGAAATTCTCACCAGCCGTTTAATTGACCGTGCTCTCCGTCCTTTGTTTCCTGAAGATTATTTATGCGATGTGCAGGTACTCATCAACCTTGTTTCAAGCGATGCAGAAGTAATGCCTGATGCATTGGCTTGTTTAGCAGCATCAGCCGCACTTGCAGTTTCAGATATTCCCATCAAAGAAATTATTTCTGAAGTTCGTATTGCAACGGTTGATGGTGAAATGGTAATCAACCCCAGCCGTTCACAATTAGCAAGAGCAAGTTCTGAATTTATTATTGCTGCTACTGAAAAGAACCTGATGATGGTGGAAGGCGAAGCTAAAGAATGCAGTGAAGAAGATTTGGTGAAGGCTTTGCAAATGGCGCATGATGCCATCCGTATTCAAATTAAGGCGCAGCAGGAACTGAGAGTAGCCAAAGGTGTAACCACCAAACGTGATTACAAAAAACCTGAAGGCAATGAAGAAATCAACCAAAAAGTAATTGCTTTTGCAAAAGATAAAGTATATGCTATTTCAAAAGCAGGCAGCAACAAGAATGAACGCAGCGATGCTTACAGCAAACTGAAAGAAGAACTGATTGCAAGCCTGGGTGAAGAAGCAACCGATGCCGATAAAAAATTAGCCAAGAAATATTACGAAGACCTGAAATGGGAAGTGGTTCGTAATATGATTTTGGAAGACCGTGTACGTTTGGATGGCCGCAAGCTGGATGAAGTGCGTCCGCTGGCTATGGAAATAGAACCCTTACCAACGCCACATGGTTCAGCATTATTTACACGTGGTGAAACACAATCATTAACAACCGTAACACTTGGTACCAAGCTGGATGAATTGCTGATTGAAAGCGCTGCCAGCAGCAGTTATTCAAAATTTTTCCTGCATTATAACTTCCCGCCATTTTCAACTGGTGAAGTAAAAATGATGCGTGGCCCGGGCCGCAGGGAAGTGGGTCATGGTAACCTTGCCATGCGTTCTTTAAAGCAAATGATGCCCGGAAGTGAATATCCATATACTGTTCGTGTGGTGAGTGATATCCTGGAATCAAACGGTTCATCATCAATGGCAACTGTTTGTGCAGGTTCATTGGCATTGATGGATGCAGGTGTACCTATTCCCAAACATGTAAGTGGTGTGGCAATGGGATTAATTACACGTGCTGATGGTAAGTATGCCATCCTCACAGATATTTTGGGTGATGAAGATCACTTGGGTGATATGGATTTTAAAGTAACCGGTACACGTGAAGGTATTTGCGGTGTGCAGATGGATATTAAAGTAGATGGTTTGAGCATGGATGTGATGCGTGAAGCATTGGCCCAGGCAAAAGCCGGACGTTTGCATATTCTTGATGCGATGTATGAATGTGTAACTGAACATCGTCCGGATGTGAAGCCACATGCACCACGTATGGAAAAACTCATCATTGATAAAGAATTTATTGGTGCGGTGATAGGACCCGGTGGAAAAGTAATCCAGGAAATTCAGCGTGAAACCGGAACTACTATTACTATTGAAGAAGTGGGTAATTATGGTGAAGTAAGCATTTTCTCTCCGGCAAAAGAAGGATTGGATAAAGCAGTAGCTTGGGTAAAAGGAATTGTTGCAGTGCCTGAAGTGGGTGGAGTATATGAAGCAACTGTAAAAGGAATAAAAGAGTTTGGTGCGTTTGTAGAGTTCCTTCCCAAAAAAGAAGGTTTGTTGCACATCAGTGAAATCAGCTGGAAACGTTTGGAAAGCATGGATGGTGTGCTGAATGTGGGTGATGTGGTGAAGGTGAAATTAATTGGTCTTGATCCAAGAACCGGTAAGTTCAAACTCAGCCGCAAAGTACTGATGCCAAAACCTGAAAGTGCTCCACGTCCTCAGCAGCCAGCTCCTCCTGCAAAAGAAGATGGTGAAGAGCGATTGTAAAAAGTTTCTTCAACAACAGATAACTTTGAGTCCTGCTGATGAAGCAGGACTTTTGTTTTTTCATGTAATCGGATTTTTCCGATAACTGCTAAAAAACTAATTCAAGAGAGGTTATTGAAAAGCCAGTAGCATAAATAATTAAAGAGTATGATTCAGTCAAAAAAAAGAGTACAACTTAAAGCTAAAGCAAGTTGAATTTTTGATGCTGAAAGGCAGTAAGAAAGTTTCTTCGAAAGAAGCAGAAACAATAAGGCTTCTTGCAATGGAGATACAGGCTTATGAATTAAAGAAATATAGCAATCAAATTATAAGGCACAAAAACAAAAGAAAAGAAGCTTAATGGAAAATTATATTGAGATAAACATTAGCTCCGGTAGTCTGGAACAAAAGGAAATCCTCATAGCCCTGCTCAGCAATGAAGGCTATGATGGATTTGAAGAAACAGAAACTTCAGTTAAAGCCTGTATTGAAGAAAACAAATTTGATAAAGAAATTTTAGAGCAGATACTTTCTCCTTTTCCACTTCAATACACCCAACAACTTATTGCGCCCCGTAACTGGAATGCAGAGTGGGAGAGTGGTTATCAACCTGTAATTGTGGAAGAGATTGCAGCGGTACGTGCTCACTTTCATCAACCAATAAAAGGAGTGAAGTATGAAATTATCATCACACCCAAAATGAGTTTTGGCACCGGCCATCATGCAACTACCTGGCAAATGATGAAGCTGATGCAGCAAATTGATTTCAGCAATAAAAAAGTATTTGACTTTGGTTGTGGCACCGGTGTACTCTCCATTCTTGCAGAGAAAATGGGCGCTGCTGAAATTCTTGCAACAGACATTGACGACTGGTGTATTGAAAACACAGTGGAGAATGCAGCTAACAATCAATGCGCAAAAATCAAAGCAGTACAAAGTGATGTACCACCAATGCATCAAAGATTTGATGTAATTCTTGCCAATATCAACCGTCATATTTTATTGCAGTTTATAAATGAGCTTGCATCTTTACTCGCTGCAAATGGTTATTTGTTTATCAGCGGTTTTTATGCTGAAGAAAATCATCTGTTAATTGAAGAAGCGAACAAGCATGGCTTGCAACTTCGTCAAACATCAGAACGTCATAACTGGAGTTCTTTGATGTTGCAAAAAACAAATGCTTCATGAATGCGCTGTTGTTAATGATAGCAGCTTATTTGCTGGGTTCCATCCCCACAGCGCTTTGGGTGAGTAAGTTATTCTTTGGTATTGATATTCGTGAACACGGAAGCAAAAACATGGGAGCTTCTAATACTTTTCGTGTTTTGGGTGCAGGCTGGGGAATTTTTGTATTGATTGTTGATATGGCAAAAGCAATGGCAGCAGTACAATTGGCTAAGTATGTACATGCAGATGACTGGCTGGGTTCAGAAAAAATATTCTGGCAGGTAATGATGGGCTTAGCAGCGGTGGCGGGTCATATCTTTCCATTATTTGCTGGTTTCAGAGGAGGTAAAGGTGTAGCGTGTTTGTTTGGCATGGTGCTGGCCATTCAGCCATGGACGGCAGTAATAAGTGTCATTGCATTTTTAGCTGTAGTTATCATCACCCGTTATATTTCACTGGGTTCTTTAATTGCCGTAATTGTATTTGCAGGCTGTGTGTTGTTTGCCGTTAAAGAAGAGAATTTGTATTTCAAGGGGTTTGCAATTGTATCTGCAGTTTTAGTTTTTGTATTACATGCTTCCAATATCAGGCGATTGATAAAGGGAACAGAAAATAAAATCAGTTTTAAAAAGAAAAAAAAGGATAAGTAACTTTAGCAACGCAGTTTTAAAATTGGTACGTAAATTGAAACACTTATAAAAACGCACATTATGAACCGCATACTCACTTCGTTTCTTCTGGCCGCCATGCTTTTTGTTGGTTGTGCCAAAAACCAGGTTACAGGCCGCAAACAATTGATTCTTCTTCCTGAAAATGAATTGCAGGGCATGGCCTCACAGCAATACAAACAATTTCTTACTGAAAATAAAGTGGTCAGCTCTAACGTAAATAAGGATGCAGAAATGGTGCGCAGGGTAGGTACACGTATTGCTTATGCTATTACCAAGTATTATGAAAGTCAGGGCCAGGGCTCAGTACTGAATGGTTACCAATGGGAGTTTAATTTAATTGACAGCAAGGATGTAAATGCCTGGTGTATGCCCGGAGGCAAAGTGGTGGTTTATACAGGTCTCCTGCCTGTTGCTCAAAATGAAGCGGCGCTGGCAGTAGTAATGGGCCACGAAATTGCACATGCCATCGCCAAGCATGGTAATGAGCGTATGAGCCAGGGTGTGTTGCAGCAATTGGGAGGTGTTGCACTGTCAGTAGCAGTGGCCAATAAACCGGCAGAAACAAAAAACCTTTTCCTGCAATCTTATGGTATTGGTTCAACAGTGTTTGGTACGCTGCCTTTTTCCCGCAAGCAGGAAACCGAGGCTGACCGTTTTGGGCTCATTTTTGCCGCCATGGCCGGATATAACCCCAATGAGGCTATTCCTTTCTGGCAAAGAATGGCCCAGGCTTCTGCCGGAGCCCAAAAACCGCCGGAATTTCTCAGCACCCACCCCAGCGATGAAACCCGTATTAACAATATGCAGAAATTTATACAGGAGGCCATGAATTATTATAAACCGGGCAAGAAATAATCCTGAAAAATAGCAGATTTTGTTTAAGTAAAGCAGATAAAAGATTCATCAAAATCGTTTACATTGAGGGCAAAAGTATTACCTTTGCCCTCTGTTTTTTTAGTTCTCATCAAAATTTACAGTATGTCAATTTCTCTCTTGGAAAAGTTGCAGTTTAACGAAGAAAAGAACTTACTAATCCAGGGCCTCCCTTCCTCCATCGAGAAGCATTTTGTGAAACTATCCTTTGCTAAAAATGTAACACCACTCCTTCGCACCAAAAAAATTGATTTTGCCATTGTATTTGCGGTAAATCAAAACCAGTTAAATGGAATTTTGAAGGAAGTGTTACCTGCTTTATCGCCAAAAGCAAAGTTTTGGATTGCCTCTCCCAAATCCACTTCCAAAATCGTAAGTGATTTGAACAGGGATGGAAGCTGGCAATTTGTGTGCCAGTGCGGTTTTGATACGTCAGAAGTAGTGGATCTTGACCATGTATGGTCGGCCATGCGTTTTGAGCGTGCAATTGCTTTACCGCCCAAGGCCACACGTACGAACCGTGCCACACGCCTCAGCCCTGCGGAAGTGTAACATTGTAATTAACTTATTAAACTGGCCGTCTGTTAAGACGGCCTTTTATTTTTCAGGCGATGTATTGAAAGAAGCCTTCTTTTTAGCTTTTGATTTTTTTGAGTATTGTTTCCTTTATTTTGATTCTTTTTTATGCGCCATAATAATATTGAAATCAAAGCCCGTTGTTCCAATCCTGATTTTATAAGAAATTACCTGCAACAACATGATGCAGATTTTAAAGGCGCCGATTTTCAAACCGATACTTATTTCAATGTAAATCACGGGCGTTTAAAATTGCGGCAGGGCAATATTGAAAACTCCCTCATTTACTACAACAGGGAAAATAAAGCAGGACCAAAGCTTAGTGAAGTAACACTTTTTAAAGTAAAGGAAGAAAGTGAACTGCTGAAAAAAGCATTAACACATGCCAATGGCATTAAAGTGGAAGTAAAAAAGAAACGGGAAATCTATTTTATTGACAATGTAAAGTTTCATATTGATGAGGTGGAAGGGCTGGGCAGTTTTGTGGAGATAGAAGCCATTGATGAGGATGGAAGTAAAGGCATAGACTTCATCAAACAGCAATGTGATTTTTATGTTGCTGCCTTACAGATAAAAGAAGAAGATTTATTGACGATGAGTTATAGTGATATGCTGATGAAATAAGATGAGTGAAAAAAGAAGCACGCCACGTCTGACGCCCTCGTCTGACGGGGATGATAACCAACAACTACCGCACTATCACCGTACCCAAGCTCTTCAGCAATTCCGTTTCCATTTGTTTCAGATGCTGATGGGTTTTGATGAGTGTAATTAACTCATCATCTGTGTGCGGTTGTTCAAGGTCTTTTTGGTTTTCATCAATCATGCCTTTGATCTTGCGGAGTTTTAAATAGGTGAGTACCGAATGGATTTCTTCTTTATACAAGTCTTCACGTGTGGGAACAATTACTTCATATGGCGCTTCCCGCCAGTTGGCGCTTATTTCATGTTTAATATCGGTTAATGAAACTACGTTCTTACTGATGTTTTGATTTTCATGAAACAAAAAGTTTTTGGTTACAGGTTCCAATCCGTCTTTGTACCAAACATTGTATTGATTAACGATTTCCTGCAAATCAGCATTCTCAATCATGTTCCATTCATCAGCATCGGCTAAAATGTATTGAGCTACAGTTTGTGTTTCATCCCAGGGTTGCAAACCAAAATCTAAAAGGCACCGAACTAAAGCACGCTCATGCTGCTCATCACGGTTAAAGAATTCAGAAACTTCATCTTCTGGTGAGGCAGCTTGTTCGGTACCGGGCAAGGGTTCAGCAGGTTGCTTTTGCTCCAGCTTGTTTACACGCTCACGAATAAATTTATTGACGAGATTATGCAAACCCTGTTCATCAATTCTTAATAGCTGTGCACTTTGTTTGATGTAATCTTCCTGCCGTGTAAAATCTTCAACTTTATTAATACGGCTGATGCTTTCTGCAATGGTGTTAACCGCTGCTGCTTTTTTATTGGAATCATTACCTGCATCTTTCAGCATCACTTCCAGCTGAAAAAGAATAACATCTTTTTTATTTTGTTTGATAAACTCAATAAAAGCTGATGCGCCTACTTTGTTTACATAACTGTCAGGGTCTTCTTTATCAGGAATCAATACCAACTGTACATTCAAACCTTCTTCCAGCGCCAAATCCAATCCACGCATGGCAGCTTTTACACCGGCCGCATCGCCATCATATAAAATAGTGAGGTTGTTACTGTATTTTTTGATGAGCCTTAATTGATCGGGCGTGAGTGACGTACCACCACTGGCCACCACATTTTCAATACCAGCCTGGTGCAGTGATACAACATCGGTATATCCTTCCACCAATAAGCATTCATCGTTTTTATCAATAGCCTGCCGTGCAAAATAAGTTCCGTAAAGAATTTTGCTCTTTACATAAATTTCATTCTCTGGTGTGTTGATGTACTTGGGTGCATTCTCTTTTTTACCAATCACACGTGCACCAAAGCCAATGACTTTGCCTGTTGCATTGTGCACAGGAAAGATGATTCGTTCACGATAATTATCCTGCAACTCACCATTACGTTCAGTAACAATTCCTGTTTTGGTTAAGAGTTCAGGATTGTATTGTTGCTTGATGGCTTCGCTTGTAAATGCAGTACGTTCCTGTGGTGAATAACCAACCTGAAATTTCTTCAACACCTCTTCACGAAAGCCACGTTCTTTCAAATAGCTTAAACCAATGGTTTGTCCTTCTTCTGTTTCAAACAATTGTTTTGAAAAAAACTGCTGGGCAAAACTGTTGATAATGTAAAGACTGTCTGCCGTTTGCTTTACCTGTAATTGCTCAGGCGATGAATAAGTTTCTTCAACTTCAACATTGTACTTGGCCGCCAGCCATTTCAACGCATCCACATAAGAATACTTCTCATGCTCCATTAAAAAGCTCACCGTATTGCCACTCCTGCCGCAACCAAAACACTTGTAAATTTCTTTGGATGATGAAACTGTAAAGGAGGGCGATTTCTCGTTGTGAAAAGGACAGAGGCCCAAATAATTAGCTCCCCGTTTTTTTAATTTCACAAAACCGCCAATCACTTCAATAATATCAGAGCGGTTGAGAATTTGTTGTATGGTATCCTGGCTAATCACTGGCGGCCAAATTACAACTTTTGACGGCATGAAGATGGACTTAACTGGGTTTACCGGAAACTTACTTTATATCCGTCTGCCATCATCAGCTCTGAAAAACTGTAAAACTGCAACAAAAAACAAAGAGGCTATCTCAAAAGTCTGAGACAGCCTCTTTTTATTCGATAAGGTGATGGAGAAAGTTTTCGTTTATACGATTCTCAAAGCCTTCATTTTACTTTTGAGACAGCCTCTTCTTTATACAAAGCAAATGAATTAATGTGCTGTTTGCGTTTTCTTTTGCCCGAGAATGGCATAACCTCCAAAAAGAATAGCCGCAAATACAATAGTTGCCATTAAACTTCCGGAATAGAAAGGGATACCATCCACGTAGGTTTGAATTAACCCTGCTACCGTTTTTGGATGATGGAACCCGCCACCGCCAATCCACACTAAAAAATTACTGATAAAGAAAAATAGAGTTGGTGCAGCCAGGGCACCCAGGCCAATTTGTACAATTTTGTTTTGGTTAATAAAGAAGCCAATGACTGTTAATCCTGCAAACAATAAATAATTTAACCACTGACCGCTGTAAAAACCGGGAATACTGCTGATGCCTGCATTGTACAAGAACTGGAACAATATATCACTCAGCAACATGCTCAGCAATGGCAGGGCAAATGAGTATTTTCTGTCTTTAATTACAGACCCGGCAAATAAAGCCATTGCTATCTGCGGTGCAAACCCTAAAGGACGGTTGGGTATGATGCGGTACAGGGCCGCCACAATTACCAGTGCAACCAGTGTATAGATAAGTTGTTTATTCCATTTCATGTGTAAACCTGTTAAGTGGCAAAAATAGAGAAAAAGAACTCCCCAACCCTCATTTTGTGCAAGGCTCTTTTTTTCCTCAGCCTGTGGATAAGAAGAATGGCTATTTTTAGGTGATGGCCAAACATATTGATACAGGTAAACTGGGAGAAGATTTAGCGGCTGAATGGCTCAGCGCCAATGGCTATGAACTGCTGCACCGTAACTGGAAATATTCTTATTTTGAACTGGATGTCATTGCGGTAAAAGATTCTGTATTGCATTTTATTGAAGTAAAAACACGAACCACGGATACTTACGGCCATCCTGAAGAAGGTGTAACGCCCAAAAAACTGGAGCGGCTGATGAATGCAGGAGAAGAATTTCTTCATCAGCACCCTCACTGGCAGCGGATACAATATGATATACTCAGCATCCGTCTGCATAAATACAAAGCGCCGGAATATTTTTTTATTGAAGATGTGAGCTGATGCAAAGTTGTAAAAGCCTGCTTACAGCTTTTTTGAACAGCGAAAAATGAAACAGTGGTTTAGTGGCTCAGCTCTATTCCCTTTTTAAAAAACAATAACTGGTAATCAATGGCGCTGCCCCAGTATTCTGTGTTATGCATTCCCGGCCGTTCAATATAATCATGATCAATTTTCATTTGCAGGAGCCTGGAATGCAGTGCACGGTTTACATCTAAGAAAAAATCACCCAGGCCGCAGTCAATAATCAATTTTAATTCGCCATTTTTCAAATCATTCACCACATTCATTACGGTATAGTGTTCCCAGTTTTGTTTGCAGCAAACGGTATCACCCAAACGTTTCAACAAATCCCAGTTATTTGGAAAAGGACGAATATCCACTCCACCGCATACAGAACCTGCCAGGCCAAAAATTTCTTTATTACGAATGGCCAGGTACAATGCACCATGCCCGCCCATGCTTAAACCGGTAATGGCACGGTGTTTTTTATCAGCAATGGTTTTATAATGTTTGTCAATATAAGTAACCAGCTCATTGGCGGTGAATGTTTCATATTTATAAGCAGTATCAATTGGGCTGTTGATATACCAGCTTCCGTAACCACCATCGGGGCACACAAAAATTAGCTGCAGTTCATCAGCCTTGCGTTTTAATTGGGGTGATGCATTTATCCATTGGGCATAGTTGCCGCTGTATCCATGCAATAAATACACAACAGGGTAACCGGTTTTATTTTTCTTATAACCATCAGGCGTAATTACCACGCATTTGATTTGTTTGTTCATGCATGTGCTGAATACTTCAATGGTGTCAACTTTTGAAGCGAATAGAGTAAATGAGGGAAACAGGAAAAAGAGGCTTATGAACAATTTCATGGTTCTAAGAAGCTGTTTAAATTTAAATCAAGAAAAAATATATGATGCTTTCTTTGTGTTCTTTGTGAAAAACTTTGTGGTCTTTGTGGCCAAAAAATAATACAGTATCACAAAGTTCACAACGAAAATACAGCACAAAGTACACAAAGCATATCCGGGATCTTATTTTTAAACAGCTTCTAAGATACAAGAAGGGCGGAGAAAAATAAAAGTGCCCAGCAAAATGGCTGAGCACTTGAAACAGTTTTTTATAAAAATGTTACTGCTTTTCCTTCGCATTTTTATCCGGCGCTTTTTGTGCACGCTGCATGGAGTTACCGCCACCGCTTTGTCCTCTTGCACCGCCTTGCCCCTGGCGGAACAAATCAAAACGACTTGGCATTTCTTTCACCGGCCACATGCCATTCTCTTCATTAATATCTGCCGTTTCACGCATGGGATCCAAACGGATGCTGGCTGCTTCTTTATCCTTGATGAACACTTTGGTTACCTGTTTTTCATTGAGCTTCCAGATGCCTGCGGGAATACGATCCACTTCTTTTGTTCCGTCCTTAAATGTCCATTCAACAAGAATGGGCATTACCATTCCGCCTTTGTTGTTGAAGGTGAGTTCATAAAAGTTTTTATTCTTCCATTTGTCAGCATTCTCTTTATCGCTGTTGGCTGATGCCTGTGCTTCACGCTGCTGCTGCTGGTAAATAGCATCTGCATTACGGTTATAATAATAAAAATCACGGAGGCTGGTATCAGCATCTACGGCAAAGGTGATGCGTTTGTCGTCCCTGTTGCGTTTTACACCAATCTGTTCAAAGGGTTGTTGTTTTAAAGCAGATGCATTAGCAGGATCATTCATCTTAAACCATTTCACTGTGTCTAATGAAATATCAACAGGATCGGTTCCGTAATACCATCCACGCCAGAACCAGTCTAAATCAACACCACTTGCGTCTTCCATGGTTCGGAATAAATCAGCGGGTGTAGGATGTTTAAAAGCCCAGCGGCGTGCATATTCCCTGTAAGCAAAATCAAACAACTCCCGTCCCATAATCGTTTCACGCAAAATATTTAAACCTGTTGCTGCTTTGGCGTAAGCATTGGCACCCACATTCACCACATTATCACCCATCGTCATAATTGGTTCTAACTGATCCTTCGGCAACTTCATATAATCCGTGATCAGATAAGCAGGGCCACGGCGGCTGGGATAGTTGTTATCAAATTCCTGCTCTGCTAAAAATTGCGTGAAGGTATTGAGCCCTTCATCCATCCACCAGTACTGGCGTTCATCACTGTTTACAATCATCGGGAAAAAGTTATGACCCACTTCATGAATAGTTACACCAATCATTCCATACTTGGTAGCTTCACTGTAAGTGCCATCTTTTTCACAACGACCGAAGTTGATAGCCAGCATCGGATATTCCATTCCCTGGCTTCCTTCAACACTTATTGCAACAGGATAAGGATATGGTGTTGTATGTTTTGAATATACTTTCAATGTATGTGCTGTAACCTTGGTTGAATATTTGCGCCAGAGATTGTATGCTTCTTTAGGATAATAACTCATGGCTATAATCTTCTTACCATTTACATAAGTTGGCATGGCATCCCAAATAAGTTTGCGGCTGGTAACCCAGGCCACATCACGCACATTTTCTGCAGTGTAGTTCCATGTTTTTTTACCGGCGCTTTTATCTTTTTCATTGGCAATAGCTTCATCAAGTGTTACCACTTCCATTACATCCGTTGCGTTTTGTGCTTTGGTCCAGCGTTGTAACTGTGCAGGTGTAAGTACCTGCTGATAGTTGCTGCATTCACCTGTTGATGAAACAATAAAATCAGAAGGCACTGTGAGCTTCATATTAAAGTTGCCGAAGTTGAGTGCAAACTCTGCACCGCCCGTAAATTGTAAATGCTGCCATCCCTGGAAATCGCTGTACACCGCCATGCGTGGATACCACTGCGTCATACAAAAAACTTTATTCTCATCATCGCCCACAATTTCATAACCGCTTCTTCCACGGTCCACACCACGGTTGGGTATTTTATAATTCCAGTCAATGCTGAACACAAATTTTTGTCCAGGTTTTAATGCTACCGGCAAATCAATACGCATCATGGTTTTATTGATGGTATAAGGCAATGCTTTACCTGCTGCATCAACAACCTTTGTAATTTTTACACCAAGACCCTGCTCTTTGCTGTTGCGCCATGGCTCAATATTTTTTAACTGGCTATTGGTCATGGTTGCATCCATGCGGCTGCGGTTGGTAAACATTACATCAGCACCTGCTTCCTGGTAATTGCCATCTAATTGCAACCACAGGTAAGTAAGTTGATCGGGTGAGTTGTTAGTGTAGGTAATGGTTTCATTTCCGGTTAAAAGCAAATTGGTTTCATCAAGCTCTGCACTGATGTTATAATCTGCACGCTGCTGCCAGTATTTGGGGCCGGGTGCTCCACTTGCCGTGCGGTACTCATTGGGACTTTGTAATAAATAGCCCAATTGTTCAAAACGGTTGCCATGGTTGCTTCCGGGGTTACTCAATGGCGGTTGTGCCATCAATGCCGAACTCACTAACAAACAAACAATTACCAAACGCATATTCATAATTAAGAATTTTAAAACGGTAAACGCTGCAACGCCATTACAAAGGCCAAACCAAAAATACCACCGCTCATAAACACCGTCCACTCCCTGCGCCGGGTATTTAAGATTTGAACGCTGATGAACGAAAGTAATACAACAAGCATCACAATAAAAAGTTGCCCGGCTTCCAGTCCAATATTAAATGCAAGTAATTGGGTGATGATGCTTTCATCCTTACCAAGCATACTTTTTAAATAGTTGCTGAAACCGAGACCGTGAATCAACCCAAACACCAGTGCAGAAATATACCTGATGGCCGAATGTTTTTTATCTGCATTCTTCTGTGCAAGGTTTTCCAGCGCTGTAATACAAATGGTTACCGGAATTAAAAACTCAACCCATTTGCTGCTTACGATGATGCTGTTAAACACACTAAGCGCCAGTGTAATACTGTGCCCGATGGTGAAAGCGGTGATAAGGATGAGGATTTGTCTCCGGTCTTTAATCAAATAAGGCAGGCAGAGAGCCATTACAAACAGGATATGGTCATAGCCTTTCCAGTCAGTAATATGAAAAATGCCTTCTTTAAAATAAAACCCAAAATCGCCCATTAATACACGGTTGGTGATTGAAGGTTGAAAAATATGTCAGAAGTTTGTACCCATGAAATGTTTTTAAAAAATAGCCGGGCAATTTACATGAACGGTAATCACCCTTTATTAAAAACATCCTGCATCGCAAAAAATAAAAATTAAAAAATAAAACGTGAGATTGAAGAAAGGAATTGAAAGAAAATTGCATGATCTGCTGAATGGAAGTTACGGGTTGCCTGTTCCAGGTTCCTGGTTCAGGAGCCTGTTGTTTGCAGTTTGTTTTTTGATGCTTGGCTCTTTTAACGTGCATCCATACTACATGAGTGTAACGGAACTGGAATACCGCCCGGCACAAAAAGAAATACAGATCAGTTGCAAAATTTTTGCCGATGACCTGGAAGAAGCTGTTAAAGCGGATAGTAAAAAAACGGTGAACCTGTTTGATGAAAAACAAAAAGCCATCAACCAAACTTATATCCTCAACTATTTAAAAAAGCATTTGAAAATTACCGTTGATGGGAAAGCAGTGCCATATGAAATGCTGGGTTTTGAAAAAGAAGAAGAAGCGATGTGGAATTTTTTGGTGATCAGAAACATTGCGTCTGCTAAAAAAGTAACCGTATTTAATGATGTATTATATAACCTGCGTGACGGGCAGATCAACATCCTCCATTTCAAAACAAAAAACAATACACAGAGCTACCGTTTAAATGCACCTGAGCTGCAGCACCCGTTTAACCTGTAACTTTAGAATAAATTCAGATATACTTTTGCTGTTAAAAAAAGAATGGCAAAGAGGCTCACCCATAACCCAAAATAATAAATCTCAGCTTTTGTATTAAAGCGTTTGTACATTTTGTAATCATATCCTTTGGGCTCCAGTCTTTTTTGTAAAATGGGTTTGAGCTGAATTATCTTTTTAAAAAAAGTCGTGAGCATTTTACTTCCATAACCTGCTTTATCATGGTATTTATAAAAATCATAACCCACCATTAAAAGGCTGCGTAATAAGTAGAGAAAGCAAAACAAAGCAATAAACCCAGGCAGCGCCATCTTTATCATAGCAATTAGAATTGTACTGGTCGCAATTTAATCTTTCCATAAGAATTAACTTCCACGGCAGGGGCAGGGGTTTTAATAAACTGTAAAAAATAAAGCGGCATGCTCACTGCTTCAGAGGTGCTGAGGTTTGAAAAATCAGCATCGGCAGCTATATAAAACTGCTTTGTGCGTTTGAATCCGGGAACAGATTTGCCGTCTATACTGCCAGGGTTTTTTTCAGCGCCAATCATTCCATCGGCGCCATAACCCACTGCTGCATTAAGCCATACAGGGAAGTTGCTGTTGGTTTTGAGAAAAGACCGGATGTTTACTGAAAGCCAGTAGGTTTGACCGTTATAATCTTTCATGAGCCTTGAAGCCCGGTTGTTACCCAGCAAATCAGGATTGTATTTTGCATAGGGTGTAAATCTTGCAGAAACCCGTAAACTCATTTTTTGCCGGCCCCACCAATGTTGCTGTGCTGTAAAGAATGCAGCGCCGCTGATATTAGCAATCATATCGCCTCTTGAAAAACCCCAGTCACTGGAAAAACCATCCATAATTTCAACAATGCTTAAAAAAGCCAATGAAGTAATGGCGCTGGTTGCGATTGCCGTGCCGGGTTTTACGCCACTCCAGCGCATCAGGTCGTGATGCATGGTAGCGATGGTATAAGCAGTGGTGGCATGGCCCATCTTATCCATCTTAAACCATTCCCTTCCGTCATTGATAAAATGAAAACGGCTGCGGGGAAATTTTTTATACCACAAATAATAAAGCCCCACAGAGGTAACCACAAATAAAACGGATTCGCCAATTACTACTTTTCGTAAACGATCCGGCCGGTACTGGTCTGATGGCGGAAGAAATGCAGGTTGTGCTTTTGTGCTCATGCAAATCATAAGTACAAAGCATGTAACGGTAGTAATTTTTTGAATCTTGTTTTTAAACTGCATAGGCAACTGCAAAATACGGAATTGTTTGCGGCAACTCTGCAATCTTGTTTAAGAATAAAATTACCGGGCGGCTGATGCATACAACGCTGCAGATTAATATATTTGATTTCCTAAACCAATTGTTATGCAAGCAACAATCAATGCAAACGTGGAGAAATGGCTCTCCGGAAATTTTGAACAAGGTGTAAAAGATGAAATCAAAAAACTGCAGACAGAACATCCTGATGAATTAGCTGATTCATTTTACCGGAACCTTGAGTTTGGAACCGGCGGCCTTCGTGGCATTATGGGCATAGGTACCAACCGGATGAATAAATACACAGTGGGGATGGCAACACAGGGTTATGCCAACTACCTCAACAAAAGTTTTGGTGAGGGTAATGTAAAATGTGTGGTGGGGCACGACAGCCGTAACAACAGCCGCATGTTTGCAGAAATTGTGGCCAATGTAATGGGAGCGAATGGTATTAAAGTGTATTTGTTTGAAGCATTGCGTCCCACACCTGAGTTGAGTTTTGCCATCCGTCATCTTGGTTGCCAGGGTGGCGTGGTTTGTACCGCATCGCACAATCCCAAAGAATACAATGGTTATAAAGCCTACTGGAATGATGGCGGACAATTAGTGCCGCCGCATGATAAAAATGTAATTACTGAAGTAGATAAAATACTTGGTGTTGATGATGTAAAATGGAGTGGCGGTGAAAGTAACATCACACTTATCGGGAAAGATATTGATGAAGCGTATATGGATATGGTGCAAAGCCTGAGTGTGTATCCTGAAGTGTGTAAAGCACAACATGATTTAAAAATTGTGTACACCTCCATCCATGGTACAGGTATTACGCTTGTGCCGCAAGTGTTGCAGCGTTTTGGTTTTACCAACGTTACTGTTGTTGATGAACAAAAAGAACCCAACGGAAATTTTCCAACCGTAGTCTATCCCAATCCCGAAGAAGCAGAGGCTATGAGTATTGGTTTGAAAAAAGCCAAAGAAATTGATGCAGATATTTTGCTGGGTACGGATCCTGACAGCGACCGTGTGGGTATTGGAGTTAAAGATTTGAATGGCAACTGGGTGCTGATGAATGGCAACCAAACAGCTGTGCTTGCATTTAACTATATGATTGAAGCAAGAAAGGCGAAAGGTATTAATCAACCCAATGACATGGTGGTGAAAACCATTGTTACAACAGAGATGATTGATACCATTGCCAAACAAATTGGTATTAACTGTTACAATGTACTCACCGGTTTTAAATGGATTGCAGAGTTGATTAAAGAAAAAGAAGGCAAGGAAAATTATATTGTGGGTGGTGAAGAAAGTTATGGGTTGATGATTGGCAGTAAGATAAGAGATAAAGATGCCATCAGTGCAGTTGCATTGTTATGTGAGATGGCGGCTTATGAAAAGAACAAAGGCAGAAGTTTGTATCAGAAGATGATTGATTTGTATGTGCAGTATGGTTTTTACAAAGAGCATTTGATTTCCATTACCAAGAAAGGAATGAATGGCCAGGCAGAAATTGCTGCCATGATGCAGGGATACCGAGATAACACCCCAACCGTAATCAATGGTTCAGCCGTTGCACAGTTGCTGGATTATCAAACACAAAAAGGGAAGAACGTACAAACAGGGGAGGAGTGGGCCATTAACTTACCCAAATCAAATGTGCTCCAGTTTATTTTGGCTGATGGAAGTAAAATTTCTGCAAGGCCCAGCGGTACAGAACCCAAAATAAAATTCTATTTCAGTGTAAATGCACCATTGGATAAAGCGGAGAACTTTGATGCAGTGCATGAGCAGTTGAACAAACGTATTGCTGGTATTATTGAAAGTATGGGGTTGAAATAAAAGATGTAACTTTAAGTATGAATCTTCAAGATTATATAACTGTTTCTGAAGAAGTGCAATTCGGAAAGCCTGTATTTAAAGGCACAAGAGTTCCGGTTGAATCCTTATTTATGCATCTGGAACAGGGTATTAGTTTAAATGAATTTTTAGAAGATTTCCCCGGGGTATCAAAAGAACAGGCTGAAGCAGTTCTTGAATCTGCTGTTCAAATTTTTCAATCATCCAAATGGAAACAATTGAATGAAATTATTGCTTGATGAAAACTTGCCGGTTAAATTAAAATTCAGACTCATTGCAAGAGGGATAGAAGCCTTTACAGTTACAGATAAAAAATGGAATTCGAGAAAAAATGGCGAACTGCTTTCTTTAATGCTCGATGAGGGTTTTACGCACTTGCTCACATTTGACCGTGGTATTTCTTTTCAACAAAATTTTCTGGCTTATCCGGTTTGTGTAGTAATTATTATTGCTCCTTCTAATAACTATGCAATTATTATGGATGTTTTTGAAGAAATAGTTGAAGCGCTTAACAAGTCGCAGAAAGGAGCAATATCAGTGCTTCATCCTTTAAAAAAATAGAAAGCACTTCTTTTTTTTCTTTAGAGAAGCAAAAAGAAAAAGAAATACAAAGCGAAGCTTTCTTATTTTGCATCCGCTTATGAGACGATTTGAAGATACGTACCGCCATAAAGGCTTACGCAAAAAATTAGTGGATGTTTTACGCAGCAAAGGCATAACAGATGAAGCTGTGCTGGAAGCTATCAACAATATTCCCCGTCATTATTTTTTAGATACGGCTTTTGATGAAATTGCTTATGAAGACCGGGCCTTTCCCATTGATGAAGGACAAACGATTTCTCAACCCTACACCGTAGCATATCAAACTCAACTGTTAGAAGTAAAGCCTCATGAAAAAATTTTAGAAATTGGAACGGGCAGTGCTTACCAGGCTTGTGTGCTGGCAGAAATGAAAGCCAATGTTTATACCATTGAGCGTCAGAAAAAATTATTTGATTTCAATAAAGCTTCTTTTCCTTTCTTAAAAAAATACCTCAACATCAAATTCTTTTTTGGTGATGGGTTTGAAGGATTGCCTACCTATGCTCCGTTTGATAAAGTGATCATCACCGCTGCAGCTCCGTTCATTCCGCCAAAGTTGATTGAACAAATGAAAACAGGTGGTAAAATGGTAATACCGGTTGATGAAGGCGAACATCAGCGCATGAAACGCATTACTAAACAGGCTGATGGTACTTATACCGAAGAATTGTTTGATGCTTTTTCATTTGTACCCATGCTGGGAGGCAAACAAAACGGGAAATAAAAATCCCGCAGCAATCGCTACGGGATTCAATACTATCTGCTAATGACTACCGGCTAACGGCTTCTTTACTGCTGTCCCATATCATCCATTTCCACACGGTTGTTCTTACGTTTGAAAATAGACACATCAAATTTCCCAAAACGATAGCTAAAGTTCAAACGCACAAATGTGGGGTCTCTTCTTCTCCAGCTGTTTTGTGTGAGTGTGGGTGATGTTGCAAATACAATATTCTGACGGCTGCTGAAGATATCACTCCAGTTAATAGATATAGATGCGGTATTCGTTTTCTTTACTTTAAATTCTTTTCTCAGGCCGAGATCAAAAAAATAGTTCGCATCAATATAGCCTTGTGTAGTGGCAATTTGACCACCAAATCCACCACCGCCAAATCCACCGCCACGGCCACCAAAACCACCGCCGCCACCGCTGTTTGATGTGGAAACAGGAAGTATGGATCTTGAATTATAAGTACCGCTGAACTGTGCACTCCATGTTTTTGCAAACTTGAATGTGTTATTCACTTTTAAGAAAAAGCTGTTACGCTCATTGCCCGGAACAATATCAGTGCCTTTGATTTTAGAATAATAAAAGTTGGCATTATAGTTAATATCCCACCATTTTGAAATGGTATTTCTGAAAACAAGTTCCAAACCAGCAGCATAAGCCCGGGATGCATTTACAAAAGTTGAAATTTGCCGAACGGTATCAGTACCGGCCAGTTTTTCAGGACGTATATAGCTGGCGATAAGATTTTCAGTTTGCTTACCAAAAAGCGTTAATAAAAAGGTGTTGTTTTTTTCGCCGTATGTTTTTTGATAGCTCATCTCAACCGAGTTGGTAAATTCAGGAATCAGGCTGGGATTACCTGTTTGCAATACAAAAGGATTACTGAAATCGGTGTTGGGCAGCAACTGAAAAAAGCTGGGGCGGTTAACTCTTCTTGTATAGTTAATCTGAAAATCCTGTTTGCCTTTAAATGTTTTTGATAAAAACAAACTTGGGAACACAGCAAGAGGGAATTGATTTTTAAACCTGCCTGATTTGCCAATTTGCTCTCCGTCGTAACTGGAACTTTCCACACGCAATCCAATCTGGTAATTGAAATTTGCCTTCTTTACTTTTTGAGAATAATTTACATAAGCTGCGTGTACATAATCAACATACTGAAACTGGTTACTAAGCCTTGGCTGAAAAACGTTGTTAATGGTATTGAACTGAAAACTTTCAAACCAGCGAACCTGTGATCTTAAGCCGGCTTCCCATTTTATATTTTCATTGATGGGGTTTACATAGTCGAGCTGGCTCACTAAAAGTTTGTTGTTGCCACCGCCATCTACCAATTGTGTTCCTCCTTTGTTAAGAGGCGCCCACGTAGGATCATATTGACTAAAAGCAATATCCTGATCGTTTACGCTTTTACCTCTGTTATAGTTCACATCTGCTGTTAACTCTTTGCCAGCTTTTGGAAAAATATGTTTATAGCTTAATTGCGTACCCAGGCTTCTGAATTGATTAATACCATTAGCCGTGCGGTATTCATTAATAATTTTTGCAGACGATGAAGTATCGTATCGGATATTGTTCTGATCAAAGAAATCAAAATTACCACCTCCAAAGTTTGCAGCCACACTTATGGTGTTGCGGTTGTTTACAAAAAAGTCAAACCCGGTACGGCCAAAATAAAACGTGCCGGTACTTGTATTTCTGTTTCGTGTAAAAGCGCCGTTGGCAGGAACAAAATTACTGCCGCTTCCATAAGATGTTTCAGTTCTGTCTGTTTCACCATACGAAATAGATTTGCGCTGGTTTACACCAAGGTTGGCAAAGAAATTTATTTTACCCTGGCGGATATTAAAATCAAAGCCGCTGTTTAAACGGGCACGCATGTCAATACCTGCACGCAACCCCCCACTGTATCCCACTCTTTTATTTTTCTTCAATACAATATTGATGATGGCGCTTTGCCCGCCGCTGGCATCATACTTTGCTGATGGGTTGGTAATGAGCTCCACACTTTGTATGGCATCTGCAGGAATCTGATCAAGTGTTAACACAGTAGGTCTTCCGTCAACAAACAATTGCGGTGCACTGTTGCGTAATGTTACATTGCCATCCACATCCACATTTACAGTGGGCACATTCCGCATAATGTCAACACCGGTTCCGCCCTGCGACACAATGTTTTTTTCAACGTTAAAAATTTTACGGTCAATACCCAGTTGCAATGTTGGTTTCTCACCTGTAACAACTACCTCACCCAATTGCTTGATATCTGTTTCTAATTTTATATTGCCAAGGTCTTTATCAATATTGTTGAGCATCTGGCTCATATCGCCACCGCTCATATTTACAGTAAAATTTAGCTTTTGCTCAATGGGTTTATAACCAATGGCAGAAATTTTAAGTTTGTAACCCACCATAATGTTGAGGCCTTCCAAACTAAATTCACCATTGGCTTTGGTGAGTTGACCGGTAATAATTACATCTTTCCTCGTTTTGCTTACGCTGTCAAACTTATTTTGGGTGAGTGTAATGGTTGCAGCATCAACAGGCCTCCCTGTTTTGCCGTCAACAATTTTTCCATAGAAGCGTCCCATATTCATTTGCTGGGCATTACCACCGCCGGGTCTCCCGCCTCCGGGAAATTGTGCCAACGCACCGGTGCAAATAAAAAGGACTACAATGCTTAAAAATCTCATGTGTTTGTGTTTATAGAATTGGACGCAAATTTCTTTTAATTCATTTGGCCATACCGTTTATTTGGTATGAACGGTAGTATAACCTTTCTGCGGGTAAAAAGTTTAAATCAGCAATGCCCTTAATTGATAAACGGAACTTATTGCGTAAGAAGGGTGATGCCCACCTGTATCAGCCCGATTAAAAAACCCAGCCCACCTCCAATAATTTCAACAAAGCGGAATTCTTTTGACATGATTTGATACAGGATACCTTCCAGTTGATCAGACGAAAAATTTTTTACTTTATCTGTTACAATCTGCTCCAGGTCCAGTTCATTTTTTAAAGATGAAGTATAATTTTTGATGAGCGAAGGAAATAATACCTCCAGTTCATTGGTGATGGCTGTTTTTAATTTGTCGATGGTTTTATCACCAATAAACATACTGATCATGGGCATGGTATCTGCCAGTTTTACTCTTAAAAACTGATCAATGCTTTGCTCCACATGCGGCATCATCTTTTGCAGGTTGGCCGGGTTGGTGAGTTTGGTTTCAATATCACTGAACGACAAAAGCTGTTCACTTACCAGCCTGCCCAGTTTTATGGCAAACTGCTCCTGCCGTTTTGGAAAAATGCCCTGTAACTCAAATCCTAAAATATTTTTCGGTTCTTTTGGATGAAACAGCATCTTAATAGCAATCCAGTTGGTAAACCATCCGATAAAAGCACTGATAAGAGGAATCAGAAATAACCAGTAGTTCATGTTTTAATAAGTTGCCGCAAATGTCGTTGAAATTATTTTGATGGCTGATGATTTGTTCAACTATCTGATTTGCCTTATTTTTGTTGCCCAATTACGGAGGCTGTAGCTCAGTTGGTTAGAGCATCAGATTGTGGTTCTGAGGGTCGAGGGTTCGAAACCCTTCAGTCTCCCCGGTAAAGAGGTTGTCTCAAAAGCAAAGGCAACCTCTTTTTATTTGCTTCAGCTTCAATTCTTTTTATTTCTTCGCCAAACCATTTGGAAATTCAGAAAAACTATTACTATCTTTCTCTTTTCAGAGCCTCAAAAAAGCACTTCTTTTTATCCCGTTCCTTTTATCATCGTCTTTTTCATTTAAAAACAAAATAACATGAAATCAATTTCAACGATTTGCGCTGCTTTGTTCTTTTTTTTTATTATGAGCTGCAACAACGAATCCTCTTCTTCAGGTAACGGAGAAAAAATTCATGGTGATTCAGATGCAGTAACCAGGCCGGAAAAATTGCCGGAAGTTCCTGCCAAACCAGCTAATGTAATGCTGGTGTGGCACAAAGTGGCTAACTATGAGAAATGGCTGGCCGGCTATGAATCGCATGATTCTATGCGTTTAGCCAGGGGTCTTCACAATTATATTATCGGAAGGGAAGTGGATAACCCCAATATGATCCTGGTAGCCACAAGGATGGATGATATTACAAAAGCAAAAGCTTTTGCTTCTTCCGCCGACCTTAAAACTACTATGCAAAAAGTAGGAGTGGTTGGCGCACCATCTATTACATTTTTACATGTGCAGATGAATGATACAAGTGTAAATGCCACCACCCGTGTTATGATTATGCACAAGGTAAAAGACTTTGATGCATGGAAAAAGGAATTTGATGCACATAAGCAGGCAAGAATGGATGCGGGTTTAATGGACAGGGCTGTTGGTTACAGTTTTGATGATAAAAACAGCGTAGTAGTAGTTTGCGGTGTAACAGATATGAAAAAAGCAAAAGACTTTATGAACTCAAAAGATTTAAAAGATAAGATGACTGCGGCAGGAGTTGCTGGCCCGCCCACAATTCGCTTCTATACAGTGGCAAAGAAATATTAAAACTGTTTTTGTTTTATTGATGAAACCCGGCTGTTAAAGGGGCCGGGTTTTATTTTAATTTTCCTTTTATCTCCTGTAGTTTCAACAACGCTTCAACCGGTGTTAAACGGTTTATATCCATTCCTTCCAGCATGGTTCTTATTTCATCAAAGGTTTGACTGTGTACATCAAATATGCTGAGTTGCATTTTTTCAACCGGCATTTGTTTGAGCTGGTGCTTGATATCAGCTTGTGAACGTTGATCTTCCAGTTGCTTCAAAACTTCATTGGCCCGGTTGATGAGCGCAGGAGGCATGCCCGCCATACGTGCCACATGAATACCAAAACTGTGCACACTTCCACCCGGCGCTAATTTTCGGAGAAACACCACTTTATTCCCAACTTCTTTATTGGTGATATGATAGTTTTTAATACGGCTGAATTTTTCTTCCAGTTCATTCAACTCATGATAATGCGTGGCAAATAATGTTTTGGGCTGATGGGATGATTGATGCAAAAATTCTGCAATACTCCACGCAATGGAAATGCCATCATAAGTTGAAGTGCCTCTTCCAATTTCATCCAGCAGAATCAAACTTTTATCGCTCAGGTTGTTGATGATGCTGGCGGTTTCATTCATCTCCACCATAAACGTACTTTCACCGCCGCTCAAATTATCACTCGCTCCAACTCTGGTAAATATTTTATCAGTAATGGGAATATGGGCTTCACTTGCCGGTACAAAACTGCCCATGTGCGCCATCAGTACAATCAATCCTGTCTGCCGCAGTAAGGCGCTCTTACCACTCATGTTGGGCCCTGTAAGAATAATGATTTGCTGTTGTTCTTTATCCAGCAAAATATCATTGGCAATATATAGTTCACCAACAGGCAGTTGCCGTTCAATTACAGGATGACGAACGTCTTTGGCTGTTAACGCATCACCTTTATGCAGCTTTGGTTTTATATATTTGTATTGCAACGCATTCTCAGCAAAACTGCACAGGCAATCAATAATGGCCATTACCTGCGCATTGGTTTGTATGGGGCTGATGTATTCCTGTAATTCATTCAGCAATTGTTCAAACAAAGCGCTCTCAATCTGCAATATCTTTTCTTCAGCGCCAGTAATTTTTTCTTCGTACTCTTTTAATTCAGGTGTAATATATCGTTCAGCATTGGCCAGTGTTTGTTTTCTTGTCCACTCTGCGGGCACTTTGTTTTTGTGCACATTCGTTACTTCTAAATAATAGCCAAATACATTGTTGAACGAAATTTTTAATGATGGAATTCCTGTTGCTTCACTTTCCCGCTGCTGAATTTCTAAAAGATATTCTTTGCCGTGGTGAGCAATACGCCTCAGTTCATCCAAATCTTTATCCACCCCATCTTTCATCACATTTCCTTTAGCCACTGAAACCGGGGGCTGATCTGTTAATTCAGCAATGATTTTATCTGCAATAAATTTACAGGGATTGATGGTATCACTTAAACGTTTGAGATAATTGCTTGAAGACCCACTGCATTGTTGTTTTATCTGCTCAGCATACTGCAGGCTTTTAGCTAAATGCAATATTTCACGTGGATTGATTTTTTTCAGCGGAAGTTTCGCCACCAATCGCTCCACATCGCCGCATTGTTTTATCAAATGCTGCAGTTGTTTGCGTAAGTCTGTATTCAGCAGCAATGCTTCCACCGTATCTAATCGTTCTTCAATCCGTTGCTGATCTTTTAAGGGAAGCACCATCCACCTGCGCATCAATCTGGCGCCCATGGCAGAAACAGTACTGTCCATCACTTTTATTAATGAATGGCCTCCATCATTAGCGCTTCCCAGCAATTCTAAATTGCGGATGGTAAAACGGTCCATCCATAAATAATCTGTTTCTGTTAAACGGTGAATGCCGGTGATATGACCCAGGTTGGGATGCTCTGTATCTTTTAAATAATGCAGCACGGCGCCTGCCGCTACAATACCAAACTTCAAATTTTCAATTCCAAAACCCTTAAGTGAATGTGTTTGAAATTGTTTTAACAACATTTCATTGGCATAAGCGTCTGCAAAAATCCATTCTTCTAAGTGATACGTATAAAAACGATGACCAAACCATTCTTTAAACAACTTCTGTTTATTACGCTGAAAAATCACTTCGGCAGGGCGCAGACTTTGCAACAGTTTATCAGCATACTCCTTATTACCTTCTGTAATAAAAAATTCCCCGGTGCTGATGTCTAAAAAAGCAAGTCCCAATTTTTCATCTTCCCGTGCGCCAGATGCATCCGGGCCGGCAAAATGAACGGCTGCTAAAAAATTATTGCTTTCATTTTCCAGCAGTTTATCATTGGTGGTGGTGCCGGGTGTGAGCAGTTCCGTTACGCCACGTTTTACAATACCCTTGGCCTGTTTGGGGTCTTCCAACTGATCACAAATAGCAACCCTGTAACCGGCCTTTACTAATTTATGCAAGTAAGTATCCAGTGCATGGTGGGGAAAGCCGGCCAGTTCGCTGCTGCTGGCGGCTCCGTTATTCCTTTTGGTAAGGGTAATACCCAGCACGTGGCTGGTAATAATAGCATCTTCGCCGAAGGTTTCATAAAAATCACCCACACGAAACAGCAAAACCGCATCAGGGTATTTGGCCTTGATGGCTTTATGTTGCTGCATGAGAGGGGTTTCTGAAGTCGCTTTTGCCATAGGGCGCAAAAATAAGGAAGCGGTATCGGTAAACAGGAAATAAAGAAGCCCTTAAAATTGTTTTTAGAGCCGATGTGGAGATATTTGTGTATAAAAGAAAAACGAAATTTCTTTCAGAATTTATACTGAATTCCCCTACCTTTGCCGTCCAAAATTTTAGTATCATGGCAAGAGTATGTCAGCTTACAGGAAAGGTGCCGGTGGGAGGTAACAAAGTATCGCACTCAAATATTAAGACCAAGCGCCGCTTTTTACCCAACCTGCAAACCAAGCGTTTTTTCCTGGCTGAAGAAGACAAATGGGTTACCCTCAAACTTTCCACTGAAGGTATCCGTACCATTAATAAGAATGGCCTTTACAGAGTGGTGAAAGAATTGAGAGCAAAAGGCGTAAAAATCTGATTTCATTTAAACAGCGAATACAATGGCAAAGAAAGGAAACCGTGTTCAGGTTATTTTGGAATGTACAGAGCATAAAACATCGGGCCAGCCCGGTACCAGCCGCTACATTTCTACCAAAAACAAAAAGAACACACCGGAGCGTCTGGAGTTGAAAAAATTCAACCCCATTCTTAAAAAAGTAACGGTACACAAAGAAATTAAGTAATGTGTGCAAACACGTTCATTTAAAAACGAACAAACTGAATAGTCATGGCTAAAGCAGCTTCCAAAAACGCAAAAATTAAAGACGCCAAAGCAGCGGCAGAATCAAAGAACTGGACCAAAGTAATCCGTGCAGTTCGCAGCCCAAAATCCGGCGCTTATACATTTAAAGAGGCAATCGTTCACAAGGATAAAGTGAAAGAGTACCTGGCTCAAAAATAATTGACGCATTTATTATGTCTGAGCTGTTTCGTGTGTATATGCGAAACAGCTTTTGTTTTGGGGGGAGTGAGAAAACAGAGTCACTCTATGTTAAAATAATGATGATACCGGCTTTTTGCAAGTGGCATCGTCCCTTGTTGAGCAAAGCGAAATCCCGAACGAAGCTTCGGGATGCCGCAAACATCATCGCATCTGCAAAAAGCATCAATAGTTCTAAAGTTTTATACTCTGCTTAATTTTACCAGGTGTTCGTGTTTTAAGTTATCAATTATCCATTTATCAATTATCAATTCTCCATGGGCTTCTTCGGAAAACTCTTCGGCAAAAAAGAAAAGGAAAGTTTAGACCAGGGTTTGGAAAAAACCAAGGAAGGCTTTTTGGGTAAAATCACCAGGGCTATTGCAGGAAAAAGCACGGTTGACAGTGAAGTGCTGGACAACCTGGAAGAAGCGCTGGTGGGCGCTGATGTGGGCATTGAAACCACCGTTGCTTTAATTGAACGTATTGAAGCACGTGTGGCAAAAGATAAATACATCAGCACAACAGAACTCAATTCCATTCTTCAAAATGAGTTGCAGAATATTCTGGTTGATGCGCCTGAGGATAATAACTATTCAGGATTTGATTTGCCTTCAGGAAAAAAGCCGTTTGTAATCATGGTAGTAGGCGTAAACGGTGTGGGTAAAACAACTACTATCGGAAAACTGGCGCATCATTTTAAAGCTGCAGGTAAAAGTGTAATGCTGGGTGCTGCTGATACATTTCGTGCGGCAGCAGTTGATCAGCTAACCATTTGGAGTGAACGAACAGGTGTGCCCATTGTAAAAAAAGAAATGGGCAGCGATCCTGCATCTGTTGCATTTGATGCCGTAAACAGCGCTGTTGCAAAAAATGCGGATGTATTAATTATTGATACAGCAGGACGGTTACATACCAAAACACATTTAATGGAAGAGCTTACTAAAATCAAACGTGTAGTGCAAAAAGTAATTCCGGATGCTCCGCATGATGTGTTATTGGTGCTTGATGGAAGTACCGGACAAAACGCCATTGAACAGGCAAAACATTTTACTGCCGCAACTGATGTAAGCGGATTGGTGATTACAAAATTAGATGGAACAGCTAAAGGCGGAGTAGTGTTAGCTATTGCTCATCAGTTTAAAATTCCGGTAAAATTTATCGGAGTGGGGGAGAAGGTGGAAGACTTGTTAGTGTTTAATAAAACAGAGTTTGTTGACAGCTTATTCAGTCTTTCAAAATAAATAAAAAGAAAGCCCCTGAAAAATCAGGGGCGATCATGATCGATTGCTTGCTATAAAAAACTATCTTAAGAATAATAATTCCCTGTACTTGGGCAGATACCAACTGGCATCATCCACCAGCAGTTCCAGTTTGTCAACATGATAGCGGATATCATCAAAGAATTTGCCTTTCACATCATCACAATAAGCAATTGCTTTTTCTCTTGTTCCTTCAATGGTATTTGCTTTTTTCCTCGCTTCAATCATTTGCTCCACTAAATCACTCACTTTATTGATATGCTCAGATATTTTTACCAGTATTTGTTTCTGGTTTCCGTAAGAAGCTTCATCAACACCCACTTCTTTTAATCCTTTCACATTGCTGATTAAAATATTCTGGTATTTGATAGCGCCCGGCAAAATATGACTGGTACAGAGCTCGCCCATAATACGCCCTTCAATCTGAACTTTCTTGATGTATTTTTCCAGTTCAATTTCATGTCGTGCTTCCAGTTCTGCATGGTTATAAACGCCGGTGCTCTCAAACAGCTCTTTTGCTTTTTTGGTAACCATTGCGTCTAATGCAAGAGGTGTTGTTTTTACATTGGGTAAACCACGCTTTTCAGCTTCATTGGCCCATGCTTCACTGTAGCCATCCCCTTCAAACAATACTTTTTTGCTTTCGCTGATGTAACGCTGCAATACATGCATAATGGCAATCTCTTTCTTGTCGCCTTTTTCAATAGCGGTATCCACTTCTTTTTTGAATTGTGCAAGTGTTTCAGCCATAATTGCATTTAAAGTGGTCATGGCATTGGCACAGTTGGCGCTTGAACCAACAGCACGGAATTCAAATTTGTTTCCGGTAAATGCAAAAGGTGATGTACGGTTACGGTCCGTATTATCCAGCAGCAATTCAGGAATGCTCTTATGCAAATCTAATTTCAGGATGGCTTCATCCTGTTCATCAAATTTATCAGTTACACGTTTTTCAACTGCGTCCAGAACTTCACTCAAATATTTACCAATAAAAACAGAGATGATGGCAGGGGGAGCTTCGTTGGCACCCAGGCGGTGGTCATTACCTGCACTTGCAATAGATGCTCTCAACAAATCAGAATACTGGTCTACTGCACGAATCACATTTACAAAGAAGGTAAGGAACATCAAATTGGTTTTAGGGGTTTTGCCGGGAGCCAGCAGGTTTACACCTGTATCTGTTGCCATACTCCAGTTGTTATGCTTACCACTTCCGTTAATACCTGCAAATGGTTTTTCATGCAGCAGCACACGCAGGTTGTGGCGGCGTGCAACACGGTCCATAATATCCATCAGCAGGGAATTGTGATCAACTGCCACACTCACTTCTTCAAAAATGGGTGCACACTCAAACTGTGCAGGCGCCACTTCGTTATGACGGGTGCGGAGAGGAATTCCCAGCTTGTAAGATTCTGTTTCAAAGTCACGCATAAATGCATAAACCCTTTCAGGAATAGAACCAAAGTAATGATCTTCCAACTGCTGACCTTTTGCCGGTGAATGACCAAACACTGTACGTCCGCTGAGCACCAGGTCAGGGCGGGCATTAAACAATGCTTCATCCACCACAAAATATTCCTGTTCCCAGCCTAAAGTAGCTGTAACACGGGTTACATTTTTATCAAAGTAGTTACAAACTTCAACTGCATTTTTATTGAGTGATTCCAACGATTTTAAAAGCGGGCCTTTGTAATCGAGCAACTCACCCGTATAAGAAACAAAAATGGTAGGAATGCAGAGCGTTTTACCGCTTGCGGTTTCCAGTATAAAAGGTGGTGAAGAAGGGTCCCATGCTGTATAGCCACGTGCTTCAAAAGTGGCACGTAAGCCACCGCTTGGGAACGAAGAAGCATCAGGTTCCTGCTGAATCAAAGCAGCCCCGTCAAATTCTTCCAGAGCGCTTCCATCGCTTTTCAATGTGAAAAAGGAATCATGCTTTTCAGCAGTTGTACCGGTTAATGGCTGAAACCAGTGTGTGAAATGGGTTACGCCTTTTGCTTCGGCCCACTGACGGATACCGGATGAAATTTGATTGGCCATGGAGCGGTCAATACGCTTGCCGCCCTTTACTGAAGCCACAAGGCTTTTGTATGCTTCATCACTTAAATATTCCCGGGCTGTTTTCAGCGTAAATACATTATCTCCAAAAATAGCTGTGATTTTTGCCGCAGGGCTTGCCTGGGCATCTGGTTGTACACGTAAATTGTCAATTGCTTTAAAACGAAGGGACTGCATGAGTTAAAAGATTTAAAAGCAAAAGAAAGGAAAAACACTTAAAAAAAAATGGTTTGTTCAAAGGAAATTCAATTATTTGTCCACACAAACGAATGTTTTTTGTTGATTTTATCTTGACTTGATGAAGAAATAAGGGGTGTTAAAAAAGGAATTAATTAAATTAAATTTTATTTTAATGTATTAATACTCCATTTGCTTGTTGCCAAAATTGGAACCACCAAAAGAGGAAGAAAAATACTTCTGTATCGAACAATCGCCCCCAACTGCGGAACAATATAACCTGTAAGTAAAAGCAATGCCATAGAAACCATCAGAAAGAAAAGTACAACGGAATGCCGGTAAGGGTTCTCGGTAAAACGGAAGAACCAAATGAAAATGATAAGCCAGAGAACAGCAATTTCCACGGCACTTAAGAGGTATAATGGTGAATTAATTTCTGTTAAATAAGGACGGGCCAGTGTGTGGTTTAATGCCTGCGGGGCGTTAGAAATGAAACTTTTTAATGTAGATTTCAATTCCCTTTGAGGAAGAATTGAGTTGCCACCCAGTTTATGAAACTCCTTCTGCCGCAATACAATGGAAATAGGCAAATCTAATTTAGGATGAATGTATTTTGAGCCGAAGAAAACTGTTATTCCCAATACTGTTATCAGTAAAAAAGCAATCCATTTTTCTTTAAAATATTTTTCAGCCAGCCACCAGGTGGTAAAACCGGGTACAGCCGCCAGTACTATATGATTCCGAACCGGAAAAATGGCGAGAACTAAAAAAAAGATTAACAGTAATCTTCTCCACCCCAGCCTGGGTTGTTTCAATCCGAAATAAAAAAGATAAGCAGCTAGGCATAACAGCGTGAATACAAATCCATCTTTATGAATGCCTGATGACCAGAACAAAAAAGAAGGAATTAAAAAAGCGCCGATGGTAATGATGCGGATCCGGTTGGGGAATACATCATTCATGATTTTGAGGAAAGCAACAGGACCAAAAAAAGTAAGAAAAGAATAGAAAATGACATTGACATAATACCTGGAACCGCTGAATATGTTAAACACAGAAACCAGCTTTATCATATACAACTGCTTGAGGTCTTTCCAGTAGGAATTAACCGGCGAAAACAAATGTCTGTACTGCTTATCATGAGGATTGTCAAAAAAATTACCGAAATATCTAAGCGGGTTATTAAACAGTAATTGTGTTTCCTTTTTTCCTTCAAAAAAATAATTCCATGTGTCTGCAGCCATTTCATAATTAGGAACATGCTGGTAATAAAAACCATAAGCCATACCTGCCGCAACTTTTAAGATAAATAAACCAATAATCCAGGTAAGAGGCAGCCCGCAATTATTAATAAACCGGGTGCGTGTTACCAGCCAGCAAAAGAAAATAAGATATATGGTGAAGAGAAACCAGGTCATTAATCAGGGCTAAAATAAAATAAATCTTTCAACACTGTAAATCTGTTTGTAACGGGGTTGTACTTTTGCGCTTTCTTATACATTATGGAAGTAACAGTTAAAACCGCTCAGCAACTTCGTTTAACCGAAGAAGAATTTGAACTCATTAAACAAAAACTCGGCCGCACCCCCAACTTTAATGAGCTCTGTGCCTTCAGCGGCATGTGGAGCGAGCACTGCAGTTATAAGAATTCTATTAAATGGCTCAAAACATTGCCACGTGATGGGGGCCGCATGCTCGTTGCTGCCGGTGAAGAAAATGCCGGGTTGATGGATATTGGGGATAACCTCGGCGTGGTGTTTAAAATTGAAAGTCATAATCACCCAAGCGCTATTGAACCTTTTCAGGGCGCTGCAACAGGGGTGGGTGGTATTCACAGAGATATTTTTACAATGGGTGCCAGACCTATTGCAGCACTCAACTCTTTACGCTTCGGAAATTTGAAAGAAGCAAAAACACAACATTTGCTGGGAGGTGTGGTGCATGGCATTGGTCATTATGGCAATTGCTTTGGTGTGCCCACAGTTGGTGGTGAAATTTATTTTGAAGAATGTTATCATACCAATCCATTGGTAAATGCCATGAGTGTGGGTATTGTAAAAGCAGGTGAAACAGTGAGTGCAACGGCTGAAGGTTTGGGCAATCCTGTTTTTTTTGTGGGAAGCGCAACTGGTAAAGACGGCATTGGCGGCGCCAGTTTTGCAAGCGCTGATATTACTGCAGACAGTGCTGAGGAATTACCTGCTGTGCAAGTGGGTGACCCTTTCCAGGAAAAGAAATTATTGGAGGCTTGTTTGGAAGTTATTCAAACTGGAGCGGTTGTGGGTATGCAGGATATGGGTGCAGCAGGCATCATTTGTTCTACTGCAGAGATGAGTGCAAAAGGTGGTGTGGGTATGCGGATTGATCTGGATAAAGTGCCCACCCGTCAGCAAAACATGAAGACATGGGAATTGTTGCTGAGCGAAAGTCAGGAACGCATGTTGATGGTAGTGGAGAAAGGAAAAGAACAATTGGTACTGGATGTGTTTGAAAAGTGGGATTTGCCATGTTCTGAAATTGGTGAAGTAACAGATGATGGTTTATTGAAATTTTATATGCATGGTGAATTAGAAGCTGAATTGCCAGCGCATGAATTGGTACTCGGCGGTGGAGCTCCACAATACACAAGAGAATATAAAGAGCCTGCTTATTTTGAAAAGATAAAACAGTTTGATGCTGATCAAATTGCTGTGCCGGACGATTTAAAAATTGTTGCTGAACAACTCATTCAAATACCCAATATTGCCAGCAAGCGTGTGGTGTATCATCAATATGATAGTATGGTGGGCACTGGTAATACCAGCACCAATGCGCCAACTGATGCACAGGTGGTGCATGTAAAAGGAACTGCAAAAGGTTTGGCTGTAACAACTGATTGCAACAGTAAATATGTATTTGCCGATCCTTACAAAGGAGCGATGATTGCAGTGAGTGAAGCAGCAAGAAATATTGTATGCAGTGGAGGTGAGCCATTGGGTGTTACCAACTGTTTGAACTTTGGTAATCCTTACGATCCTGAAGTATATTATCAATTCGTTCATGCAATAAAAGGCATGGGTGATGCGTGTAGAAAATTCAACACACCTGTTACAGGTGGCAATGTGAGTTTTTACAACCAAAGTCCTGATGGTGCAGTATATCCAACGCCTACAATCGGTATGGTGGGATTGCTGGAAAATATTAGAGATAAGATGACACTTGATTTTAAAGCTGAAGGCGATGTGATTTTCTTAATCGGAAAATCAACCAACGATATTAACTCCAGTGAGTATTTGCATAAGTTGCATGGTGTTGAATTCAGTCCCGTTCCGCATTTTGATTTGGAAGAAGAGTTTGCATTGCAGCAAAAGATTGCAACGCTCATCAAAAATAAAATCATTACGTCAGCTCATGATGTGAGTGAAGGCGGATTGTTTACAACATTGCTTGAATCATCCTTCAACAATAATCTTGGTTTTGATGTGGTGGCAGATGACAGCAATATTCGTAAAGATGCTTATTGGTTGGGCGAAGGGCAAAGCAGGGTGGTGGTGAGTGTGAAACCCGATAAAGTAGCATTGCTGAGAAATGCTTTGGGAGATTTTCCTAATGCAGAACTTGGTTTTGTTACCAACGGTTCAGTAGAAGTAGATGGTATGAACTGGGGCATAGTTTTAGACTGGAAAGAAAAATATGATTCGGCTATTGAAAATTTACTGGCGGGTCATGAGAGTGAGCATGCGTTAACAGCGCTTTAAGCCCCCATCCCCTAAAAGGGAGTTTTTAAACCTAATAATAATTTTTAAGGATTAAACATTTCATGAGTGATAATCAAAATAGCGGAGTACTGCATTACCCCCCTTCAGGGGATGGGGGGGGCATTATGGTCACTGGCGCTGCTGGCTTCATCGGCAGTTGCATGGTACAATACCTCAATGAGTTGGGTTATACCAATTTGATTTTGGTGGATGAATTTAACCGTGAAGATAAAATTCCCAATCTTAAAGAAAAAAAGTTTATATCAGTAGTTGAACGTGAAAACCTGTTTGAATGGTTGTACGATAACAAACCCCAAATTGATTTTGTAATCCATCTCGGGGCAAGAACTGATACTGCTGAATTTAATTATGCCATCCATCAGCATTTGAACGTTGAGTTTTCGCAAAACATCTGGCATTATTGTGTTATTAAAAATGTACCGCTCATTTATGCATCATCGGCTGCTACTTATGGGGATGGGGCGCTTGGTTACAAAGATGATCATGCATTGTGTCATGAACTCAAGCCGTTGAATCCATACGGTATTTCAAAAAATGAATTTGATAAATGGGTGCTGCATCAGGAAGATCATCCGCCGTTTTGGGCCGGTTTAAAATTCTTTAATGTATATGGACCTAATGAATATCATAAAGGAAGAATGGCAAGTGTTATTTTTCACTCTTTCAATCAAATCAAAACAAACGGATTTGTAAAGCTCTTCCGTTCGCATAAAGATGGGTTTAAAGACGGCGAACAACTCCGTGATTTTATTTATGTAAAAGATGTGGTAAAAGTAATTGGGTGGATGATGAAAGAAGTCGTGAGTCGTGAGTCGTCAGTCGTGAGTGAGCATCCCACGACTCACGCTTCACGTCTCTCATCTGGTATTTACAATTTAGGAACTGGCAAAGCCAGAACTTTTAATGATTTGGTGAAAGCAACTTTTGATGCACTGCAACTTGAAACAAAGATTGAATTTATTGATATGCCCGAAGATATCCGTGATAAATACCAATACTTTACAGAAGCGGATATGCATAAACTCAAAAATGCCGGATATACTGATGAGTTTTGTTCACTGGAAAATGGCGTGAAAGAATATGTACAAAACTATTTAGCCGGCGGTAACTATTATTAATTGCAATGACGAACCGTTCTGTCATAAAAAAGAAGTTTTCATTACGCTACCTTATTTTCCTTGTTTCATTTACAGTTATTACTGCTGTTTTACTCATCCATTATTTTGAGTATAACCGCCTGAATCAATTGTTTGAGAACAGCTCTCTTCAAAAAGATACTGACGCAGTAGCCATCCATAAATTCAATATAGGCAGAACTCAATATTTTGGAGAATATCCTGGTGGAAGTTTTTATAAGCATTTCAATAACCTCGGCTTTGTAAAAAATGACTCTACTAACGTAAAGAAAGACAGCGGTGTTTACCGTGTTTTGATCACAGGCGACTCACATACGGATGGTGTAATAGCATCTCAGGAAAATTTTTGTACGCTTCTGCAGGACAGTTTAACCAAATTGAATAGAAAGACAGAAGTCTTAAATGCCGGAGTTGGGTATTACAGTTTTGAAAATTATGCAGGGGTAATCAAGCGGAATTTGTATTTACAACCAGATGAATATGTAATTATGGTATATACCGGTAATGATTTTATTGAGAACCTGATGTATAATTATCACTGGTATAACCCTGTTCAATCATTGCGACAGTTCCGTGCAAGGCTTGGCTGGCGGTATCAATATCCGCTTATGTACAATAACCAGTCGCTAACGCAGGTTTTGTATTTTTATTTTTATCCTTATCAGAAACAACACGCAGTGGATATAGCTGAAAAAAAACTTGATTATATTGATTCACTCTGCAAAGCCCATCATATCAAACTCACCCTCGCTTTTATCCCCACGCAGTACGATATCAGCGATACACTCATATCCAAAATCAAAAATGCTTATGGGTTTAGTGATAGTGTGCTTCAAATCAACAGGTGGTTTACGCAGTCATTCATCAATTACTGCTCAGCAAAGAAGATTGTTACTTATGATTTATTTCAGCAAATGAAATCCCTGAACGATACGCTTTACTATCCAAAAGATCATCACCTCAACCAGAACGGTAATAAAGCCATTGCCCGGTTTATGCTTCCGCATTTTCTAAACTAAGTTTTCAGTTCTCGGCAATCTTTAATATTTTGTGTCCTTCTTAAAGCAAACAACTATGAATAAAAAAATTGCCATAATTGGCGGCGGAAATTTGGGTGTGGCTATTGCTGAAGGTTTAATTAAAAGCGGCTTCTCCTTACCGGAGCATATCATCATTACCAAACGTAATATCAAAACATTAACAGATATTGAAAGCAAAGGGGTGCTTGTTACCAGCGATAATAATGAAGCTGTGCGTTATGCTGATCTCATCATTCTTGCCGTAAAACCATTTCAGATAAAAGAAGTGGTGCTTGGTTTTAAAGATGAGTTGCAAATTAATCGTCATACACTGGTGAGTGTGGTTACCGGTGTATTGATTAAAGATATGCAGGAGTGGGTGGGTACTGATTTGGCTGTTGTACGTGCCATGCCCAACACCGCCATCGCCATACAGGAAAGCATGACCTGTATCAGTTCTAAAAACACCCCGCAGGAAAAACTGGATTATGTGCATGACTTATTTTCTCAATTAGGGCGTGTGGCCATGATTGAAGAAAAACTGATGGATGCTTCTACCGTTCTCGGCGCCTGTGGTATTGCCTTTGCATTGCGTTACATACGTGCCAGCATACAGGGAGGTATTGAAATTGGATTTGATGCCAAAACAGCAACACTCATTGCCGCACAAACGGTGAATGGCGCTGCTGAATTATTGATTCAGAAAGGCACACATCCTGAAGCAGAGATTGATAAAGTAACCACACCACGTGGCTGCACCATTGCAGGGCTAAATGAAATGGAACACCGGGGTTTCAGTTCCTCTTTGATAAGAGGTATTAAAACGAGTTATGAAAGTATTGGGTGATGTTTACGAAGCTTGTTATATCAGTTATTATCTTCTTTATTGCTTCATCAGCTTTTTCGCAGCGGAACGATTCTTTATCTCTTCAACTTTATGCAGAAATTTACGGATCAGTAATCCCCAATCAGCCTTTTAATAACAGCCGCCCGGCATATCATTATAATTATACAAAAGCAAACAATGCGGGATTGAACCCGGCTCTTGCAAAACTGCATTATTCAACAGCCGCTTCAGAACCGACTTTGCAATGATGGCGGGTGATTATACCAAAGCTAATCTTGCTGATGAACCGGCATGGGCAAGGAATTTTTATGAAGCAAATCTTGGATTTAAACTCAATAAAAAAGAAGAACTCTGGCTCGATGCAGGCTTGCTGCCCTCACACATTGGGATGGAATCAGCAATTGGTAAAGACAACCGCACTGCCACTCGTGGAATCATTGCTGATAACTCACCTTATTATGAAGCCGGTATCCGCCTGAGTTATCAGCCTTCAAAACAATGGTACCTTGCTTTACTAACTTTAACGGGGTGGCAAAGTATAACTGTACCTAAAGGGCAGAAAGGTGAAACATGGGGGCTACAGGTTACCTATACGCCTTCATCAGTTATCAGTTTTAACAGCAGCAGTTGTATGGGTGATGTTCTTGCAGGAACTAAAAATGTAAAACGTATTTACTCGGATGTTTTCACCACCATCACATTCAATAAAACATCTGTACTTACTCTTGGCTGGGATATTGGCCTTGAGGAAAGTGCAATTACTCCCAATAAAACCAATATATGGAACGGGCTCACCGCTTTATATCAGCAGCAAATAAAACCTGGTAAATGGAGCGCAACGTTGCGCTATGAAAAATTTATGGATAAAAACAATACCATTATTCAGTTGCCACTCAGCTCAGCCTATAAAATCAACCTCAGCCATACATCGCTAAATGTGGATGGGGGCCCTGTAAAAGGTTTATTAATGCGTGCAGAAGCCAATTATCAATCGAACACCCGGCCTGTCTTTTATAAAAGTAACAGCCTGGTTAAAAACCAGTTAAGTGCGTTCTTCATTTGCTCCTGCAATTTTCGGTATTCCAAATAAAGTCTTCCTCTGGTTTTCCACATCATACAATGTTATTTTTCAATTAAGAAAAATCGCCGTAGGTTTGCATGACCCCCACGAATTTATTTCCTGTCAACATTGCGGGAAGGTCAACAAAACCGAAATTCTTTTTTTATGGCCAAGTACATTTTTGTTACCGGTGGCGTAACATCTTCATTGGGGAAGGGTATCATTGCAGCTTCATTAGCAAAGCTGTTGCAAAGCCGTGGCTTTAAGGTAACCATTCAGAAATTTGATCCGTATATCAATGTAGATCCGGGCACATTAAACCCTTATGAGCATGGCGAATGTTTTGTTACTGATGATGGCGCTGAAACCGACCTGGATCTTGGCCACTATGAGCGTTTTTTAAACACCCCCACATCGCAGGCCAACAATGTTACCACCGGACGCATTTACCAAACAGTAATTACAAAAGAAAGAGAAGGCGCTTATCTTGGTAAAACAGTACAGGTGGTGCCGCATATTACAGATGAAATAAAAAGAAGAATGCTGTTGCTGGGTAAAGATGGGAAGTTTGATATTGTAATAACAGAAATCGGCGGAACGGTGGGTGATATTGAATCCCTTCCATTTATAGAAGCTGTTCGTCAGATACAATGGGAATTGCCGGAAGGCGACTGTTTAGTGGTGCATCTTACATTAATACCTTATTTAAAAGCGGCGAAAGAACTAAAAACAAAACCCACGCAGCACAGTGTGCGTATGCTGAGCCAGGAAGGGGTGCATCCTGATATTATTGTTTGCCGTACTGAAAAACCATTGAGCACAGAAATACGCAGAAAAATTGCATTGTTCTGTAATGTAAAACCCGAAGCAGTAATTGAAGCAAGTGATGCCGGTACCATTTATGAAGTGCCGCTGCTCATGCTTAAAGAAAAACTGGATGTGATTTGTTTGAAGAAACTAAACGTTACCATTTTCCCGGAACCCGATCTGGAAAACTGGAAACTGTTTCTTGATAAACTGAAATATCCCAAGAGCCAGGTAAATATTGGTTTAATCGGAAAGTATATTGAATTGCAGGATGCATATAAATCCATCCTGGAATCATTTATTCATGCCGGGGCGATGAATGAATGCAAGGTGAATGTGGTGAATGTGCACAGCGAGTTTATCAATGATCAGAACGTGGCAGAAAAACTTGCCGGACTTGATGGATTACTGGTGGCTCCGGGTTTTGGCAACCGTGGTATTGAAGGAAAAATTACTGCTATAAAATATGCACGTGAAAATGCATTGCCTTTCTTTGGTATTTGCCTGGGTATGCAAATGGCCTGTGTGGAGTTTGCAAGAAATGTTTTGGGATTAAAACAAGCGCATTCATTTGAAATGAATCCTGATACAACCGACGCCGTAATTGATATGATGGAAGAACAGAAAAAAGTTACACATAAAGGAGGCACTATGCGTCTTGGCGCTTATCCATGTGATATTATAGAAGGAACACTTGCCCACCGGATTTATAGTTCACAACATATAAGTGAGCGCCACCGCCACCGTTATGAATTCAATAATCAGTATCTCGAAGCATTTGAACAGGCGGGCATGGTGGCCAGCGGAAAAAATACAGAAACAGGATTGGTGGAAATTATTGAAAATCCTTCGCATCCGTTTTTTATTGGTGTGCAATACCATCCGGAGTTAAAGAGCACAGTTGAAAACCCTGCACCTTTGTTTGTACATTTTATTAAAGCTGCTAAAGAATATTCTGAGAAACAGCATTCCATTAAGAATCCGTTGCTGGAGAGTGAAATGATATAAATATAAATTGAACATTGAAAATAAAAAGTGAAGGCCAGCCTTCACTTTTTCATTTTGTGATCGCCAATAAATAGTTAACTTTCTGTTCTATGCATTCCATCGTTTTTATTATGGGGGTTTCGGGTAGTGGTAAAACAACAGTGGGAGAGTTATTGTCTGATGAAACCGGCATTCCTTTTTTTGATGCAGATGATTTTCATCCGGCTTCCAGTATTGAAAAAATGAAAGCAGGTAGTCCGTTAACCGATGAAGACAGGAAAGGCTGGCTGCAGCAACTCAACCAGCTTGCAATTGAACAGCAAAGTAAAACAGGAGCGATCATTGCCTGCTCAGCATTAAAAGAAAAGTACAGGCAGCAGCTTTCAAACAATATTCATGAAGTGCATTGGGTTTATTTGAAAGGTGAGTATGAACTCATTCATCAGCGAATGAAAGAAAGACCACATCATTATTTTTCTGCTTCCATGCTGCAATCACAGTTTGATGCACTGGAAGAACCTTTGAATGCATTATGTTTTGATGTGCATCAACCTGCAGATGTCATCGTAAAAAATATTATCAAGCCGCTTCATATGAAATCATCTTTCGGAATTATTGGTTTGGGGGTGATGGGCAAAAGCCTGGCGCTCAATTTTGCAAACCACGGATTTGCACTTTCATTGTATAACCGTTTTGTTGCTGGCAAAGAAGAACAGGTGGCAGAGCATTTTATTGCAACGCATCATGAACTGAAAACAGCAAAGGGATTTGAAGAAATAAAACGCTTTGTTCAGTCGCTGGAGCTGCCACGTAAAATTTTGCTGATGGTAAATGCAGGTAAGGCCATTGATGATGTGATAGATGAATTAAAACCTTTTTTAACAGCAGGAGATATTCTTATTGATGGTGGCAACTCATATTACAAAGACACTGAAAAGAGAATAGCTGATCTCATTACACATAGAATTCATTTTATCGGTTCAGGAATATCCGGTGGTGAAGAAGGCGCATTGAAAGGCCCATCCATTATGCCGGATGGCAACGTTGAAGCGTATAAACAAGTGCAACCCTTTTTGGAAACCATTGCTGCCAAAGATAAAAATGATAAACCCTGTTGTACATACATCAGCAATGGCGGCAGCGGGCATTTTGTAAAAATGGTACACAATGCCATTGAATATGCAGAGATGCAATTGCTGAGTGAAGTATATGATATAATGCGGAATGGCTTAACTATGAACCCGGATGAAATTGCCGCTGTGTTTACCCGGTGGAACCAATCTTACACCGGCAGTTACTTACTGGAAATTACCATTGCTATTTTGCAAACCAAAGAAGGAAACGATTGGATGCTGGATAAAATTCTGGATACAGGCAGCAGCAAAGGAACAGGAAGCTGGGCAGTAACTGCGGCTGCTGAACTGGGTGTTTCCGCAGGAATGATGACGGCAGCTTTATATACCCGTTATTTATCTGCTCATAAAACAACAAGAGTGCAATTCAATAAACTGTTGATTCATGAGAAAAAGAAATTGCAATTGAATGTTGAAGAATTAAAAACAGCTTATCATCTTGCAAGAATCATCAATCACCATCAGGGATTTGAATTAATAAATGCTGCTGCCAAGAAACATGACTGGAATATGAACCCGGGTGAACTGGCAAGGATATGGACCAATGGCTGCATCATCCGCTCTCAGTTAATGGAAGAACTCGTGCAGGTATTTGCAACAGGCGCTTCGATAATGTTGCATCCATCTATTGTTCAATACATTCTTGAAAACAAATTGTGTGCTGAAACAGTTGTATCAGAAAGTTTAAAAAATGGGTTTGCTCTTCCCGCATTAACGGAAGCATTGAATTATATTAATGCCATTGCAACAGCCAACTCTGCTATGAATTTAATTCAGGCGCAAAGAGATTATTTTGGCGCACATACCTATCAGCGGGTGGATGATGCAAGCGGTAAAGCCCATCATACAGAATGGAAAACTCCGTGATGCTCTGATGTTATTGTGCAATGAGGCGATGTATATAACTCTCCGTAACATAAAATGTATTTACAAAAATAAATTCAGCGCTAAAACTCCAATCAAACCCATTACCGCAACAATGGTTTCCATAATACTCCATGAACGGAGGGTATCTTTTACAGAGAGATTAAAATATTCTTTAAACATCCAGAAGCCGGAATCATTTACATGCGAAAACATTAAACTGCCTGCGCCTACCGCCAGTACCATCAGGTTTGCATCAGTATGTGCTGTTTCAATTAACGGCGCCACAATACCTGCTGCTGTTAAGCCAGCCACCGTTGCTGAACCCAAACACACACGAATAACAGCCGCAATGAACCAGCCAAGCAGCAGTGGGTTCACAGATAAATGGCTCAGTTGTGCACCAATGGATGCATTCACGCCACTGTCAACAAACACTTGCTTTAAAGCGCCTGCTCCTGCAATAATAAGTAAGATCACTGCAATATCTTTTACCGCATCACCATAAAAATGCATAATGGTTTTTAAAGAATAACTGTTGGCAATGCCCAGCGATGCAGTGGCGAATAAAAGAGAAAAAAGTAAAATGATGACAGGGTCGCTGCAAAAAGAAAGAATACCGGAATTAGCAGGATGGGTTTTGCTTAAAAAAGTAATGGCTGTAAAAATCATCAGCAACAAAGCAGGTAATAAAGCTGATGCAAAACTGTTGAAAGCGCCCGGCAATTGTTTGGCATCCTGATCTTTTGCCCTGAATAATTCCAATGGTGCAGATGGAATCTTTTTTAATGTTCTTGCAAACAATAGGCCGGCAACAAGTATAGTGGGGATGGCAATGATGATTCCATACAATAAAACAATACCCGGGTTTGCGTGCAGTTGTACTGACAATGCAACCGGTGATGGATGCGGTGGTAAAAAACCATGTGTTACAGATAAAGCCGCCAGCATAGGCAATGCAGTGGCAACAGCAGGTAAACCGGTTCTGTAAATAACAGCAAAGATTAATGGAATGAGCAATACAAAACCAACATTGTAAAACAAAGGAATGCCCACAATAAAACCAGTGAGCATCATGGCCCATTGCAAATTTTTTTGCCCGAATAATTTTACAAGTGTATCAGAGATTTTTTGTGCGGCTCCCGTTTCTGCAACTAGTTTTCCAAGCATGGCGCCCAGGCAAATAATCATTACCAGTTCACCCAGCATGTTGCCAATACCTGTTTTTAAAGAAGCAGATAATTTATCAACAGGAATGCCCAGCCACCAGCCAGCCAGTAATGAAACAATAATAAATGCCAGGAACGGATGAAACTTGGCCCATGCAATAAGCAGGATAAGAATCACCAAACTGAGTATAACAATAAATATGGCCAATAGAAGCTATTAAGATTTAACAGCTTCAATTTATTTAATTAATGGTGAATGAAAAAAGAAATGTTTATTAAAGACTACCGGCTCACAGCTAATTCTCCGGCCGGCTGATCATTTGCTGCTTAATCTTTTGCCAAAAGCCCTGTACATTTTCATCATTACGTTTCCAGTCTTTTCCAAAATGAGAGAGCTTTGATTTTTGTTCTTCTTTCTGCATCCGGAAAAACTCTTCCATCGTTTCAGTATCCTGCTGCATGGCCAGTTTATTGTAAAGGCGTTTCATATTTTTTTCATAATCCGCACTTTCCTGTGTCATTTGTATTTCCAGTGCCTCACGCTGTTTTACTTTTTCATCATACACACCCACGGGCAGTAATGTTTTTGCAATCACCGGCATCAGTTCAATCAGCATCAGTATGATTAAAATGAGATAATAACGAAATTGTAAAGCCCCGTTTTCTTTCAGCAAATTATTCATGGCTTCAATGCGTGTTAAAAAACCGGTGTTGAGATAGTTGAGAAAATCAGCCTCCTGTTTTTTGATGGTGGTTTCCATAGTGTTGAGTTCTTCATCAATGATGTTGATGCGTTGCTGGGCAGTTGCCTGAAGCGCTTTGTACTCTTCATCCAGCTTTTGATATTCGTTGCGTTTGGCAAGAGCAATATCTTTAATGCCAATTTTACCCGTGCCACCACTGCCATCTGTTTCAGCAATAAATTTTTCACGGGCTGTATTTACATCAGCATACTTTGTATTCAATCCATTTTGCAAAGCTGCTTTTTCTTTCAGCAGTTCGTCTTTACGGTTTTTATAAAGCAAATCTAGTTCATTGCGTTTGGTGAGTTTGCGTTTTTCATTATCCAGGCTCACCTGCATTTTTATTTCTTTATCAAACATATAAAGAATAGCAGGCTGGGCCATGAACGTACCAATGGTTAAAGCCAGCAACCCACGAAAGAGCAGGGGTGTGAATTTCTTTTTATTGAATTGATTAATGCCTTTGATCAGTGCACGGTCAATACTCAAAATAACAAATCCCATAAAGAGGCCGCTGCCGGCATAAAGAAACACATTGTCAATAACGGTGGAGAAAAAATAAGTCCATGCAAGTGTTGCAAAAATCCAGGTAGCCAGTACGCTCATACCAATGATGCGGTAGCGGTTACGGTCAACCATACAGTCTTTGATCAGTTCTTTTTCAGCCGTGGCAAGCCACCAGAGCAGTTCATCCGTTTGGGTGGGGGCATACGCATCCTGTGCGTACATGGGAGCAGTTTGTACACTCATTTCAATTGTTTTAAAATTTGGCGTGGTTAAAGCCGGAACATCAGTGGTTGGAACAAAATTGAAACGGTGTGTAAATGTAATTATTGTAAATGAAACGTGAAAGGCGGAGTGTGCAGAAAGTGGTCTTAAGCCGGTAGTCATTAGTAATTAGTCCTTAGTAAGGAGTTATTGGCCTTTTGAAACTATGTTTAGCGATTTCGTTCCTTTTGCGGTCATACCTCGTACCTCATACCTCATACCTCATACCTCATACCTCATACCTCATACCTCGTACCTCGTACCTCATACCTCATACCTCATACCTCGTACTTCATACCCATACTTCTTACTTCGTACCTCCCCTTTCCCTACCTTTGCGGCTCAAATTTTAAAACATGAATTTTGACCGGAATACGATTATTGGTTTTGTGCTGATGATGCTGCTTTTGTTTGGTTATATTTTTTACTCCAATAAACAGGGGCTGGCTGTTCAGAAAGAAAAGAAAAGATTAGAAGATTCTGCTGCACAGGCGCAAGCCTCCAAAAAGAAAATTGTTGATACTGTTCAATTCAAAAAAGATTCTGCTCAACAGGAGATTAAAAATAATCAGCAGGCGGCTGCAGGCTTTGCGCCCGCAACCACTGAACAAATTACGGTTGTTGAAAATGAAGTAATGAAGATTGGGTTTACCAATAAAGGCGGTTACCCAAAATATGTGGAGCTTAAAAACTTTAACCGGTACGACAGTACAAAAGTTACACTGGGCGGGGAAGGGCATGGCATTACCTACCAGGTAGTAACAGGTGTAAATCAATCAGCCAATACTTCACAGCTCAATTTTGTTCCATCGGCTGTTGAAAAGAAAGGTGATGACCAGGTGATTCGTTTTAAGGCGGCAGATTCAACCGGTAAATTTATTGAGCATATTTTTACCGTAAAGAAAAGTGATTATCTTATTAATTGGGATATAAAGTTCAGCAATGCAGCCCAGTTTTTAACACAGGGCCTGCTCAACATCAACTGGGATATTGTGGCCCACCAGCAGGAGCGGGAACTGAAGTATGAAAAATCGCAAAGCAATATTGCCCATTTTGAAAACGGCAGTTATGATTTTTCAGCAGCAGGCACTACCGGCGATACCAAAAAATTTGGTGATAAAACAAAGTGGATTGGTATTAAGCAGCAATTCTTTAATACCACCATTTTAGCAGTGAACAATGTTTCATCTGCTGAAACAAAATGGACAGTTCCAACAGAACAACAGGATTCATTAAAACAGGTATTAACAGCCAATACCATTTTTCGTTTTAACCTCGGTGGTGTTTCTGAGGCAACTGTTCCTTTGCAAATGTATTACGGCCCCAATGATTATCATATTCTTAAAACCTATGAAAATGGCATGAGCAGCCATGTGCAGTTGGGCTATGGTATTTTTGCTTTTGTAAAATACATTAACCGCTGGGTGGTGATGCCTGTGTTTGATTTCTTTAAAAATCATATTGGCAGTATTGGTATTGTCATTATGCTGCTTACGTTTATCATCCGTTTAATTATTTCACCTTTAACATATACCAGTTATTTAAGTGGCGCTAAAATGCGTGTGCTCCGCCCGGATATTGAAGAGCTGAAAAAGAAATATGGTGATGATCAGCAGGCAATGAGTATGGAGCAGATGAAGTTGTTCCGTTCAGCCGGGGTAAATCCATTGGCCGGTTGTATTCCTGCGGTTTTGCAAATCCCCATCTTCTTTGCCCTGTACAGTTTCTTTAATGCCAATCTTGCTTTGCGGGGCGAGAGTTTTTTGTGGTCGCATGATTTATCAGCATTTGACAGTATTGCACATCTTCCTTTTAAAATTCCGTTTTATGGTGATCATGTGAGTTTGTTTACCATCACTGCCACCATTACCAGCTTTTTGATTTCCATGTACAACATGCAAACCACACCCACACAGGATAACCCTGTGATGAAGTACATGATTTATTTCTTCCCCATCATGCTGTTGTTTTTCTTTAACAGTTTGCCAAGCGCCTTAACCTGGTATTATACCGTTTCTAACCTGGTAACACTTGGTTTGCAGTTTGTGATTCAGAAATTCATCATCAGTGATGAAAAGATTCATGCTAAAATCCAGGAGAATAAAAAGAAACCGGCCAGCAAGAGTAAATGGCAGGAGAAGCTGGAACAGATACAAAATGCCAACCAGCAATCTTCACAAAAGGTAAAAGACATGCAGAATAAAGCACAGGGAAAGAAGTAAATGAACCTTAATACCGCTTACGATTATTATTTAGTCCATAGCTTACTTTTGTGCGGTATTATACGTTTCAAAAGTTGAACGCCTTTTTTAGTGGACTATATTATATTTAAAATTGGTATAAATTACTATTTTAACAGAATAAGTATAAACCCGGAGCCTGCAGCCCGGGTTTTTTATGAGTTCCATTGCAACCTGCAATCTTATTTTTATATCTTTATTGCAAATCTTTTGAACGGAAATGAAAACGATGAGACAAATTCTAACAGTACTGGCGCTCAGTTTATCCATAACTGCTGTACAGGCGCAGAAAATATATAACGAAGGCTCGGTTATTTATAATGTAGTGGTATCAACCGGAAGCACGGAGGCCAAAGCGGCTGATTTGCTGGATGGCGCTACCCAAAAAGTATTTTACAAAGGGCAGCAAACACGAACAGAGTTGAAAAGTATTTTGGGTACAGGCATTACCCTTCATGATTTACGTAACGGCAGCGCAGTGGTAATGAATGAGTATGGTGATGACAATAAGGTACTCATACGTATGAGCAAAACAGAATATGAAGATGCCAACCGCAAATACAATGGTATTAAGTTTGAACTGAAAACAGATACCAAAACCATTCTCGGCTATAAATGCAACCTGGCGATTGCAACGTTGAATGATGGCAGCACCTTTAAAGTGTATTACACAACAGAGTTTGCCTTTCAGAGCAAGGATTACGGTCCGCAGTTTACAGGCTTGCCTGGTGTGCCGTTGGAATATGAAGCTGAACTCGGCAAAATGAAAGTAACCTATATAGCCGGTAAAGTTAGTTTTGATGCTGTTACGGCAGCTTTGTTTGATATTCCCAAAAGCGGTTACCGTGAAATGACCTATGAAGAAGTAAAGAAACTGCAGGGGAAGAATTAATTGAGTTGAAAACGACTTGATATAATGCGGCCATTTAATGTGGCCGCTTTTTTTTGCATTTTTCCATTTTGGTTGGTTGCGATAATCGATAGAAAAACAATAAAGCAAGGTTTAGGGTAACCAGGTTTTTTGAGCAAATACTTGCAAACTGCAGTTTTTCCTTTTATTTTTCTGCATAAAACTTACTGCCATGCAAATTATGAGAAGCATCCAAAACCGTATTTATGAACTGAGAGGGGAGCGGGTAATGCTGGATTTTGATTTGGCCGCTCTTTATGAAGTGGAAATTAAAGTGTTTAACCAGGCTGTTAAGCGAAACATTGCCCGGTTTCCCAAGGATTTTATGTTCCAGTTATCTAAGGATGAATATGAATCTCTAAGGTCACAAATTGTGACCTTAGACGATAGCATTTCTTTAAGGTCACAAATTGTGACCTTAAAGAGCGGACGGGGCCAACACAGGAAATACCTGCCTTACGCCTTTACCGAACAAGGTGTGGCCATGCTTAGTGGTATCCTTAACAGTGAAAGAGCTATTAAAATGAACATTGCCATTATGCGGGCATTTGTTGAAATACGCCGTGTGTTGTTACAGGAAACTGATTTGAAAGAACAACTGAAGTTGATTAAAGAACGAATAGGAGAACATGATGTGCAACTAAGCCAAATCTATGATGCTCTTGAAAACCTGCTGGATGAAAAAGCTGAACATAGGAAATGGGGGGAGCGGGAGCGGATTGGGTTTAGGAAAGCAAAATAAATTCTTTGCCGAAAATGTTTAAATTTGAGTATGAGCACTATACAGGTAGATATTCTAAACCCCAAAGCAGGTAAATTACTGCAAAATCTTGCTGATTTGAACCTCATTTCTATACGAAGTTCAAATGATGATTCTTTTTTAAAAGCTGTTCAAAAACTGCGTGCAAAAGCAAAAAGTAAAGCCCCCTCTTTGAAGGATATTACAAAAGAAGTAGAAGCTGTAAGAGCAAAACGATATGCCCGCACAAAAGGATAGAATCATTGTTGATACCAATCTCTGGATTCATTTTCTCTTATCGGGTAAGTGGGAAGCTTTGGCCCGAAAGATTGAAGAATATGAAGTAACTCTTGTTTTCAGTGAGGAGTTGTTACAGGAATTTATAGGAGTAACACAAAGGCCCAAATTCAGAAATTATTTTCAACTGAAAGATGTAGAAGAATTATTGAAAGCTGTAAGGTTAAGAGCGGTATTTGCGGAAGTAACAACAGTCATTTCTGTTTGCAGAGACCCGAATGACAATTTTTTGCTGGCGCTTGCTGTTGACAGTGCTGCTACACACCTGCTCACCGGTGATAAAGATTTGCTCGTTTTGAAAAAGATTAAGAAAACCAGGATTTTGACCATAGCTGACTATCTGAAAATTAAATGATGCCCTTGAAAACCTGCTGGATGAAAAAGCTGAACAAAGGAAATGGGAGGAGCGGGAAAGGATTGGGTTTCGGAAGAATTGATTTGTAGTTGCTGCAAATTATTGATTTTTGTTTATGCAACGACAGCAAGTCGGTTGCACCAGACTCGCTTGCGAAAAGAGTGATTACTTAGGCAACCTAATTAGGAAGCCATATTCTATTTGCTAAATGGAACTAATGATATTGACTTTATTTCTGAGGATTTGATTATTGTGATTGTTGTATTGGTATAAAAGAAATCATTATTCGGGGTTGATGTTAGATAGGCTGCGTTTTGTAAAATATTGTTCAAATCCTGCTCCACAAAGTCTCCAGACTTTGTGGCTGTATGAATGATGTCTCCTGACATCATCTGCGCCTTGGATCGTGTATTCATGAACCATTCAGCTTAATTGAAAAACTTCCGCCCAACGGCTGACGTGCCTGCAAGGTGGCGACGAAGGAGCCAGTACGAAACGAAGTGAAGTACCGAAGTGTCAGCGGAGCCTGCAAGGGACGGAACCGCAGTTGCCATTTGTACTATCGGCCACAGCCCATAAAAAACCAAAAGTAAAAAGTCAAAATCATTGCAGTTTTCTGATCTGTGTATTTCTGTGTCATCTGTGGCAAACATTCATTTCCCATGGTTCAGGCCGCTTCAGAGCGTCCCGACCTTAACTTTTTCCCAATCTCGAACATTATCTATACTTTTTTGTATAAATAGACCCTTACCTTTGCAAAACAAGCAAAGCGTAGAACCTTTTACATAAACTGATTAAACAAAATACATGAGTGATATGCTCAATACGCTGGAGCAAACCGCCCTCAGCGATTATAAATACGGCTGGGTTACCAATATTGAGGCCGATGAAGCTCCTCCCGGGCTGAGTGAGGATATTGTTCGCTTCATCAGCGCCAAAAAAAAGGAACCCGAATGGATGCTGGAGTGGCGCCTCAAAGCCTATCGCCAGTGGCTCAAAATGACCGAGCCGGAGTGGGCCAATGTGAAATATCCAAAAGTGAATTACCAGGCCATTAAATATTACAGCGCACCCAAACAAAAGAAAACACTCAACAGTTTGGATGAAGTGGATCCTGAGTTGCGGGCAACATTTGAAAAGCTCGGCATTTCACTCGATGAACAAAAGAGGTTGAGTAATGTGGCGGTTGATGCGGTGATTGACAGTGTATCCATTGCTACTACTTTTAAAGCAGAGCTCGCCCAACTTGGTATTATTTTCTGCAGCATGAGTGAAGCAGTGCAGGAACATCCTGAACTCATTAAAAAATATCTCGGCAGTGTAGTGCCCATGACGGATAACTATTTTGCTGCTTTAAACAGCGCTGTGTTTAGTGATGGCAGTTTTTGTTTTATTCCAAAAGGAGTGAAAAGTCCGATGGAGTTAAGCACCTACTTCCGCATTAATGCAGAAAACACCGGGCAGTTTGAACGTACATTAATTGTTGCAGAAGAAGGAAGTTATGTGAGTTACCTTGAAGGTTGTACAGCTCCCATGCGTGATGAAAATCAGTTACACGCCGCCGTTGTGGAAATTGTGGCGCTGGATAATGCGGAAGTAAAATACAGTACCGTTCAAAACTGGTACCCTGGCGATAAAGAAGGCAAGGGTGGTATTTACAATTTTGTAACCAAGCGTGGTATTTGTGCCGGTGTTAATTCAAAAATTAGCTGGACACAAGTGGAAACCGGCAGCGCTGTTACCTGGAAATATCCGAGTGTAATATTAAAAGGCGATAACAGCCAGGGCGAATTTTATTCTGTTGCTGTTACCAACAATCATCAGCAGGCGGATACTGGTACCAAGATGATGCATATTGGAAAAAATACAAGAAGCCGCATTGTATCAAAAGGTATTTCGGCGGGCTTTAGTCAAAATAGTTATCGTGGTTTGGTGCAGGTGGGTAAGAATGCAGTCAACGCCCGCAATTTTTCTCAGTGTGATAGTTTGTTGCTGGGTGATAAATGCGGCGCTCATACCTTCCCTTACATTGAAGTAAAAAACAGTACAGCACAGGTGGAGCATGAAGCAACAACATCAAAAATCGGTGAAGATCAGATTTTCTATTGCAACCAGCGTGGATTGGAAACAGAAACAGCAGTAGCGCTCATCATCAATGGTTTTGCAAAAGAAGTAATGAACCAGTTGCCAATGGAGTTTGCAGTAGAAGCGCAAAAGTTACTGGCAATTTCATTGGAGGGAAGTGTGGGGTAAAACCCCCTCCGCCCCCTGAAGGGGGAACCTGTAACACGCTGACTAAATGTTGCAGCTTAAAATTTTAAAGTTCTTTTTTAGTGTGTTACCGGCGATAGTGCTACTATGTAACTTCTGTTGCGTCGCACTCTTCAACGTCTTTAACAATACTGAGCAATTCAAAACCTAAGAATCATTCGTGCAAATTCGAGCGATTTGTGGCAAAATAAAATCTGTGTTCATCTGTGCCATCTGTGGCAAAAAGTAATTCGTGTTCATTCGCCCATCTTAAGTAATAAGATAATGAATAAAGTTATTTTGATAAAAAGTAAAAAACTATTGTTCAATTAATAAATAAATGCCCGGCCTCCCTCTCTTTTGGAGAGGGAATGAGGGTGAGGTCAAAAAATAGAATCATGTTAAGCATTAAAAATTTACACGCCCGCATCGAAGAAAAAGAAATCTTAAAGGGCATCAACTTAAATATCAAACCCGGCGAAGTACATGCCATTATGGGGCCTAACGGAAGCGGCAAATCTACATTGGCAAGTGTATTGGCCGGCCGCTCCGATTATGAAGTAACCGGCGGTGAAGCAGAGTTCCTTGAAAAAGATTTGCTGGAGCTTTCACCCGAAGACCGTGCAAGGGAAGGACTGTTCCTGGCATTTCAATATCCCATTGAAATTCCCGGTGTAAGCACCACCAATTTTATTAAAACAGCCGTAAATGAAATCCGCAAATACCGTGGCGAAGAGCCGATGGATGCCGTACAGTTTCTCAAAAAAATGAAAGAGAAAATGAAGCTGGTGGAGATTGATCAGAGTTTACTAAGCCGTTCGCTCAACGAGGGCTTCAGCGGTGGTGAAAAAAAGCGCAATGAAATTTTTCAAATGGCCATGCTGGAACCAAAGCTTGCCATTCTTGATGAAACAGACAGCGGACTGGATATTGATGCCTTACGCATTGTTGCCGAAGGTGTAAACAAACTTCGTGATGGCAAACGTTCTTTCCTGGTCATCACGCATTATCAGCGTTTGCTCGAATACATCGTTCCTGACTTTGTGCATGTATTATACAAAGGAAAAATTGTAAAGAGCGGTGGTAAAGAACTGGCGCTGGAACTGGAAGAAAAAGGGTATGATTTTATAAAAGAAGAATTAGGCGAAGCTATTGAAGCGTAGGCCTCCTTCCGACTTCCTCCCAGGGAGGAAGCCATCAAAGCACAGCCCTAACTTATTTATAGTTCATAACCGAACTTAGGGTGTTTGAAAATTTGATGAGTAAAGAACAAAAGATGAAATGCTTAATTACTAAAGTTGAAATAAAAAAATAAAGCCCGGCCTCCCTTAAACTAATTCTATTTCCTTTTCCCTTCTCCTTTTGGAGAAGGTGCCGAAGGCGGATGAGGTGAGAGGGAAAGAGGGTGAGGTGCTTATGTCAGACTTAAAATCAATAATACAAACCAAGTTCACCAACGAGCCGTTTAGCGGCAACGGTGCATTACAGGCTTTCAGCCAAAAAGGAATTGAACTGTTTAATGAACAGGGTATTCCAACATCAAAACATGAAGAATGGAAGTACACCCGCATTGGCAGTGTGCTCAACAAAGAGTTTTCTTATGCCGGTGGTGCAACTGCTGTTACTGCAAAAGATGTGGATGCATTTCGGCTGCCTGGCAATGAAAATGCAAATGAACTGGTGTTTGTGAATGGTATTTATCATGCTGAATTGTCAACCATCCGCTCGTCAGCCGACGAACTGGTATTGATGCCGTTGAGCGAAGCAGTAACAACAGCATACAAACCTGTTATTGATAAGCACCTTGGCCACAGCGCCAACTATCATACAGATGGCATCAATGCACTCAACAATGCATTTGCCTACCAGGGTTTGTTTATTGCTGTAAAGAAAAACATGGCGGTGCAGCATCCTTTGTACTGTTATTATATCAATGATGCAAGAACAGTCAATGTATTGTCGCAGCCACGCACACTCATACATGTAGGCGTGAATGCAGAAGTGTTTTTAGTGGAAGAAGAAGTAACGCTGGGCGCCAGTGATTCATTCATCAACCGTGTAAGTGAAATTGTGGTGGAAGAAAATGCCAATGTTCATATTTATAAAATTCAGAACGAAGACAGCCACAGCAGTTGTGTAAAAACAACCCATGTGCGCCAGGTGGGAGTGAGCAGGGTAAACAGTGTAACCATTACTTTAAATGGTGGTATGATCCGCAACAACCTCAACGTTATCCTGGAAGCGCCCGGCTGTGAAAGCAATATGTACGGATTGTATTGCGTAAAAGGCAACACACATATCGACAATCATACAATTGTTGATAATGTAATGCCCAACAGTTTGAGCAATGAACTTTACAAAGGTATTATTGATGAAAATGCAACAGGTGTTTTCAATGGCAAAATATTTGTACGCAAAGATGCACAGAAAACAAATGCCTACCAGAGCAATAAAAATGTATTGCTGAGCGATGCCGCAACGGTGAACACCAAACCGCAGCTTGAAATTTTTGCTGATGATGTAAAATGTTCACATGGTTGTACGGTAGGCCGTTTGGATGAAGAAGCATTGTTTTATCTCAAAGCAAGGGGTATTGGCGATAAAGAAGCGAAAGCATTATTGCTGCATGCCTTTGCGGGAGAGATATTGGATAAAATAGAATTACCGTCTATCAGGCAATATGCTGATGCGATAATTTCTGAACGATTGGGTTTTGAATTATAAATTATCAATCAATTTCACGCAAAGAAAAAAAGTTACAACATGATCATATAAAATAACACTTTGTTGCTTTGTATTCCTCGTGTTCTTTGTGTGAAACAAGCATAACAAACATGCATACAACTTCTTTACATATCGCATTTGATGTTGAACAAATCAGGCGTCATTTTCCAATTCTAAACAGACTGGTAAAAGAGAAACCGCTGGTTTATTTTGACAATGCCGCCACTTCTCAAAAACCCATTGAAGTAATTGAAGCATTAAGTAACTATTATAAATTTTACAACGCCAATATTCACCGTGGCATTCATTCGCTGGCAGAAGAAGCAACAGCGGCTTACGAAGCAACAAGGGATACTGTGCAACAGTTCATCAATGCGGCACACAGGGAAGAAATCATTTTTACAAGAGGTGTAACAGAAAGCATCAACCTGGTTGCCTATACCTGGGCAAGAACCAATTTAAAAGCAGGCGATGAAATCATCATTACCGGTATGGAACACCACAGCAATATTGTTCCCTGGCAAATGATTGCTGAAATAACCGGTGCAAAGCTGAAGGTAATTCCCGTTGATGATAATGGTGAATTGATAATGGAAGAATTTCACAAGCTGCTGAATGAAAAAACAAAGCTGGTTTCCGTTGTTCATGCCAGCAATTCACTGGGTACCATTAACCCGGTAAAAGAAATTATTGATGCATCGCACAAAGCTGGTGCAATGGTAATGCTGGATGGCGCACAATCAACCGTTCATTTGGATATTGATGTGCAGGAACTGGATTGTGATTTTTTTGCCATCAGCTCACATAAAGTATATGGCCCCACAGGAATTGGTGTATTGTACGGAAAGAAAGCGTTGCTGGAAGCCATGCCTCCTTTCATGGGTGGTGGTGAAATGATTAAAGAAGTAACATTTGAAAAAACAACCTGGAATGAACTGCCTTATAAATTCGAAGCAGGTACACCCAATATTGCAGATACGGTAGCATTCAAAGCAGCTATTGATTTTTTAAACAAAATCGGTAAGAAGCAAATTCGCCACCATGAAGATGAATTACTGCAATATGCAACAGCAGAGCTGGAAGCAATTAATGGCCTTCGTATGATTGGAAAAGCAAAACACAAAGTAAGTGTCGCATCTTTTATTGTGGAAGGTGTTCATCCGCAGGATTTGGGCATATTGTTAGATAACCAGGGAGTAGCTGTCCGCACAGGTCATCATTGCACCCAACCATTGATGAACCGCTTTGGTATTTCGGGAACAGTAAGGGCAAGTTTTGCCATGTACAATACAAAAGATGAAATTGATGTGATGATTATGGCGCTCAAGAAAGCAATTAAGCTGCTACGATAGAAAGTTGCCTATCCCCTCCGGGGAGGGGCAGCGGAATGTTGCACATAAATGTTGATCAAAAAGGGGTGGGTTGCTCAATAGAATTACAGAACGTACAAGAGTGCGAATCATTCACTGGATGATTCGAAGGCAACAGAAGGTAAATAGTAGCAAATGGCTGGAAACACAAAAATTAAATGACTCAAATAAAAACGATACAGGATACAGAAGAAGAAATCATCGATGAATTTTCACTTTTCGATTCATGGGATGAGAAGTATGAATACATCATCGACATGGGGAAGAAGCTGAAGCCACTGGAAGATGAGTACAAGAAAGAAGGAAACAAAATCAAAGGCTGCCAGAGTACCGTGTGGATGGTAAGTGAATTTAAAGACGGGAAAGTTTTTTACCGTGCTGAAAGCGATGCAGTAATTGTAAAAGGGTTGGTGAGTATGCTCATTCGTGTATTAAGCGGGCATACACCCAAAGAAATTCTTGATGCAAAACTGGAGTTTATTGATAAGATTGGCATGAAGCAGCACCTGGCACAAACAAGAAGTAACGGGCTGCTTGCAATGGTAAAGCAAATGAAACTGGATGCATCTGTTTATTCTGCACAGCAAATCACAAAGAATTAATGAGTTTACATACAGAAGATATTAAAGAAAAGATCATTGAAAAATTGCAAACGGTTTTTGATCCTGAGTTGCCGGTGAATATTTATGATTTGGGTTTGATCTATAAGATTGAAGTGAATGAAAAAGGGTATGCACAAATCACTATGACATTAACTGCACCCAGTTGCCCGGCCGCCCAATCATTACCTGTGGAAGTAGATCAAAAAGTAAGAGAAGTGGAAGGTGTAACAGATGCCAATGTAATGATTACCTGGACGCCCAAATGGGATAAAAGCATGATGAGTGAAGTGGCAGCATTGGAATTAGGATTTATGTAGTCGTCTGACGCCCCCGTCTGACGACTTTGAAATTGAAACTAAAAATATTTTATATGGCAACAATATCTTTAAACAGTTTAATGAGCAATCAGGGCCCAAGCTATCCCGAACAAGTTGTAGCTCCATACAGAAAAGAGCTGGTGGATTTCGGATTTGAACAAATGATAACACCGGATGAAGTTGAGAAAATCATCAGCGGTAACCCCGGCAAAGTAATGCTTGTTGTGCTCAACAGCGTATGCGGCTGCAGTGCAAGAGTAAGCAGACCAGGTGCTATCCTCAGCTTTTTCAATCATGTTGTGCCCGATGTAAAAGCAACATTGTTCGCAGGGATGGAAAAAGAAGCAGTTGCACATTTCCGTACAAAGTATTTAACTGGAGTTACACCATCATCACCCAATATACTGGTGATGAAAGACGGCAATGTGTTATTGCACCTGCAGCGTCATCAAATTGAAACAACCGATGCAGGTACCATTGCAGATGCATTGATTAACGTGTACAATGAACATTGCACCAAACAAACAACGGATGATGAGCGTAACAGCTTAAGAGAATATTTTAAAACTGTTTACCAGGTTGATCCGCTGGCAGCACAACAATAAAAATTTTTGTTATGAAAATTACAGCATCAGAAGAATATGGTATCCGCATCCTTATCCGCATTGCATCGGCTGATGGAACAGAAGGATTAAGCATTCCGCAGTTGAGCGAAATGGAAGGATTGAGCGAGCCGCATATAGCAAAAATTTGCCGCACACTGCGGATGAACGGTATTATTAACAGCACGCCGGGTTACAAGGGCGGTTACGTGCTGGCATTGCCTGCTGAAGAAATCATCATCGGCAAAGTACTGGAGTCATTGGGCGGACGATTATTTAACCAGGAATTTTGTGAAACACATTCCGGCATTGGCCGCTTATGCACCAACTCGGTTGACTGTGCAACCAGGTCATTATGGAAAATGGTGCAGTACACACTTGATAACCTGCTCAGTAAATTAACGCTGAAAGATTTGATGGTCAGGGAAAAAGAAGTGGAATTGAGATTAGAAGCGATTTTGCAACGGAAGATGGAAGAGATGGGTGGGTAGATAAAACTATTTACCTAATTTTTCATTTATAGTCTTGAGTTTAGCTTTAAGTAAAAGTTTGGAAAAATTAATTGATTCAGTAGCGCTTATTTTTTCATAGTAGAATTTTTTTAAGAATGTTTTTTTAAAATCGGGAGATGAAATCTCATAATATTTTTCATAAAAGTTAACATTGAAGGCTGATACAACTATAAAATCACTGTTTTCATGCTTGGCTAAGCCATCATGAGTATAAGTAAAAGTTATAGAGAATTTTTCAGGAAGTACGTTATTTGAAATCCCATTAACAATTGAGTTAAAATCTGCTTCAATGTTAGTTAAAATTCCATACCCATAATTTTCACTAATAAAGCTTATTTGTTTCTTTAAAAAAACCGAATCAAGTTCTGATAGTTTATCAAATACTATCAATAGAAAAGGAAGAATAGATTCTAAGCACGTTTTTTGAAAGCTGGTTTTAGTAAGCGTTTTTTCATCTTTAGATGAAGTTTTTATTCTTTTCTTTAAAAGATGAATTTCTTTAGCGACATCATCTTCATCTTCTGTACTTTCTCCTTTAATCGCTTTCAAGAATTTGTCTTGCCATTTTACAGAAATCAATACTACATATTCAATAAAGGCGTTTATATTTCCGGCATCTGCTTCATTTAAAGCAATAAGATAGTTTTTTTTATCAGCGCTTTCAATTACAAGGGGAGCGTATTCGCTTTTAAGAAGAATATAATTCATAAGTAAACGTGCAGTACGTCCGTTACTGTCGTCAAAAGGATGAATCCTTACAAATTTGTAATGAAGTAAAGCGGCAATTTGAACCGGATGCAGTTTCTTTTCTTTTGATTCTGTTTCATACCAATCAAGCAAGTCTGTCATTAACGCCGGAGTTTCTTCCGGAGAGGGATAAAAAAACATCTCACCATTTGCCATTAGCACCGAGTTGGGAGTGGATTTGTATTTTCCCGGAGTAATCAGTTTCTTCGTTTTTCTTCCATCGGCAGTAATGGCATCATTATAGAACGGTTCAACTAAAATAGTTTCATTGATTTCTTTTATGAATTTTTGAGTTAATGTAAACTCTGGGTCTCCTGCAGCTTCCCGAACAATTTTTAAAGCGAGATCATGAGCTTTCATTTCCTGTAGTTCTCTGATGTTATACTTGCCAACTACATCTCCGGAGCGTAATAATATTTGAGTGTGACTATAAGTAAGTGTGTTACCCTCCATATGATTAGAATTGTAATTGAATTCGAGCCGGAACTTCCACCAGAAGTTCCTTTCGTACTCTTCTTTATAAGGCCTGAGTGAAGCTGCCTCTTTTTTAAGTAAGTCAATTTGGTGAAATATGTCCTCCATTTATTAAAGATAGAAAAAGTAATTTACTATTCCTCACTCTTCACAATGGCGCCATAATCTATCAGCAGCTCTTCATCCGTTTCGATATCACGGATGGCTTCAAAATATTCCCCGTCATTAATTGAAATTAGATTCGGCGTATCAGAGTGATTGAGATACAGTGAAACATCCATCACCTTAAACCCATATTCCGGCACCCAGTAATAGTCCTCATCAAACAGGCAATACGTTTCAACTAAGTAACGGCTGTGTTCGGGCAATGTATCAATTATACTGCGCTCAATTTTTATAAACTCACCAACCCCTTTTGAAAACATATTCCTGCATCCCTTGGGAATAGGGCGGATGGCATACACACCATTGCCATGCAGGGGAGAAGGTTTGATGATTACGTAGGTTTCGTGGCGGAGTTCCCGGAGCAATTCTTCTTTTGTCATTGCAGTAAATTAAATCTTCCACTCCACAATTTCATTCACCCATTCTTCTTTAAAAGGCGTTGTGATTTTGATGTAGTTATCCGTATAGCCTTCCATCATTGAATTCTTGCTGTGACCTTCAAACAACACAGGTCTTGTTTCCCCTGCATGTTGCTGGATAAAGTATTGCATCTTCATATAAGAAAGATTGCGTAAAGTTTTGTTTCGCTCATGACGAATAAAAACGGGAACAGCAGGCTTTAATGTTAAGGCATGTGTATTATCTCTTTCAGAATATGTAAACACATGCAGATAAGAAATATCAAGCGAGTGTAAAAAATCAAATGTTTCCTGAAACAGTTCTTCCGTTTCGCCAGGGAAACCCACAATCACATCCACTCCAATACAGCAATGAGGTATGAGTTGTTTGATATACGCAACACGCTCTGCATACAATTCTCTTTTATATCTTCTGCGCATGGCGCCAAGAACAGTATTGCTTCCGCTCTGCAATGGAATATGAAAGTGCGGCATAAACTTTTTACACCGGCTTACAAACTCTATAATTTCATTTGTAAGTAAATTTGGTTCAATGGAAGAGATGCGGTAACGTTCAATGCCATCCACTTCATCCAACTGCCGAATCAAATCATAAAAATTTTCTTCACGGTTAAAGATGGAGAGTGGACCATTACCATCTGCACCTTTACCAAAATCGCCAAGGTTTACTCCTGTTAACACAATTTCTTTACTGCCGCCTTTTGCAATTACTTCTGCGTTCTTCACCACATTAGCTATTGAATCACTTCTGCTTTTACCTCTTGCCTGTGGAATAGTGCAGAAAGAACAGGTATAGTCACAACCATCCTGTACTTTTAAAAACGTTCTTGTACGGTCGTTAATAGAGTAGGAGGCATTAAAACCTGTAACATCTTCAATGTCACAACTGCTGATTTTTGTACTGTCGCCCTTACTTAATTCTTTAATGTGCGAAGCAATGTTAAATTTTTCAGCAGCGCCCAGCACTAAATCAACACCCGGAATTTCTGCAATCTCTTTGGGTTTGAGTTGTGCATAGCAACCTGTAATTACCACCAAACTTTCAGGAGATTTGCGTTGAATGCGGCGCACCAGTTGACGGCATTCTTTATCTGCATTATCTGTAACGGAACAGGTGTTGATGACATATACATCAGCCAGGCCATCAAACTCTTTTTTCTCAAAACCTTCCTTTTCCATCAGTCGGCTGATGGTGGAAGTTTCGGAGTAATTGAGCTTACAACCGAGGGTATGAAACGCTACTGATTTTTTTTTTGTCATTGAGGGCGCAAAGATAAGAAAAACTCCCTCTGCTGATTATGGAAAACCGCAAAGTACAGATCCGGTTTCAAGTAGGCGTAATGTTTATTTAACTTTTAAAATTTGGAAGTACTTTTATCCCCTCCGGGAGAGTCGGCCCCAACACATCAGCAGCAGCAGGTTACACAGAAGCAGGAAGGAAGAGGTGAGCACTTCGGCTTCGCTCAGTGTTCAATAGAATTCGTTTTGCACAAGAGTGCTGACGCCCATGCAGTTGCCCATAGCTCCCGCAGCCGACTACAAAAAAAATTATATCATTGCAGTACAAACTCTGAAATGAAAAAAGCGCTTCCTTATATTTTAATTGCCTTGATGCTGGTGGCAGCAGTTGTTATCCGGCAATGCAGATCATCCAATTCTCAGCTTACAGATAAAGAAAAAGAGCAACGAATTAAAAAGACTGACGCCAATGACGATGCAGGAAACAAAACTGATAATGAAAAAGCGGGGCCCGATGTTTTTCGTGATGCCAATGCCGGTTATTATTTAACCAAGCATGCAAAATGCAGGATGAAGTGCAGGCATATTACGTTAGATGAAATAAAAGAGATCGTTCAACGGGCAGATGTGAATTATAAAAAAAGTGAACTGGATGCGCCTGAAGGCCCCAGGTATGCATTAGAAGGAGTTACTTCTGCTGAAAAACAGCATGTGCGGATTATTGTAGCGCCCAAAAAACGGCATTTAACTATTGTAACGGTCATTGATCTGGAAAATGAATGGGAATGCCCGAGCTGTAAATAACAGCCCCTCTGGCTCCCCCGGGGGGAGAAATCCAATCACAGCCCTAACTTGTTTTTAATGTTTGATAATTTTTTGAGTCGTTGAAATTTGTTGATTAAAGATTATTAGTTGAAATGGAAGAATTAAATGATAGTAAAAAGTTTTCAGCGCCGCCTTCTCTCCTTGGGAGGGGAGGAAGGGTGGTGGGGCTGCCGTTCCAGTTTATCTACGCTATCTATGCAATGATTTTATTTGTAATCATTTTGTTTTTGGTTACTCCGTTTGTTATTATCGCTTCCTTGTTTGGAAAGATAAAAGGCGGTAATGCTGTAATGAAAATTGCACATGGCTGGGCTGATGTATGGTTGTTCCTCATTGGCATTTATCACAAACGGATTGTGGAGCAGGAGATGAGAGAGCATCAGCCTTATATTTTTGTGAGCAATCATAATTCTTACATGGATATACCGCAGATGCTTAAAGCCATCAGGAGACCTTTACGAATCCTGGGAAAAGCAGAAATGGGAAAAGCGCCTGTGTTTGGTATTATTTACAATGCAGCAGTAGTGCCGGTGTTAAGGGGAAGTGCGGAGGCAAGAGCAAAAAGTGTGATGACTTTAAAATCAGTGCTCAACAAAGAAATTTCCATTTACATAGCACCCGAAGGAACGTTTAATATGACGGACAAACCATTGATTGATTTTTATGACGGTGCATTCCGCTTGGCCATTGAAACACAAACCCCTATCAAACCCATGTTGTTTCTGGATGGAGTTGCACGCATGCACTGGCAAAGTATTTTTTTACTGAGCCCGGGTAAATTAAGAACAGTTTACCTGGAAGAGATTTCTCCTGCTGGTTACACTTCAAATAACGTAGAGCAATTGAAACAAAAAGTGTATGACCTGATGGAGCAAAAGCTGGTGGAGTATAAAGCAAGCTGGTTATCAACGATGCCCCCATCCCCTAAAGGGGTGTAAATACACCCTCTCACTGTAATCATACTTTCCTAATTTTATCTGCTCATGAATCTTTTTGAAGATAATATTAGTGACGATGCTCAATCATCGGAGACCAACTCCCCTTTAGGGGATGGGGGCGTCTTTCTTTACGCTGATGTTATCATCCCCCTTGCCGTGCCACGTACCTATACATGGGCGGCGCCTGTACGTTTACAGGAACAGGTACGTGTGGGTGTACGTGTGGAAGTGGAGTTGCGTAAGAAGCGTTATGCAGGTGTTATTAAAAAATTACATAACAATCAACCCGGTGCATTTGAGCCCAAAACTATTTTGAATGTGCTGGATGCGGAACCTATTCTTCACGAACAGCAACTGAAACTGTGGGAGTGGATGGCCAATTACTATATGTGCAGCGAAGGAGAAGTAATGGCTGCTGCATTACCAGCCCATTTCAAACTCAGCAGCGAAACAATTTTGATATACAACGATGAAGCTGGGGATGATTTTTCCATGCTGGATCATGATGAATACCTGGTGGCGGAAGGGTTGTTGATAAAGAAAGAATTAAAGCTGGATGAGGTGCAGCAAATACTGGATACAGCACATGTTTATCCTGTTGTGAAACGTTTGATTGAAAAACGGATTTGTTTTGTGTGGGAAGCGTTGAAAGAAACGTATTCATCAAAAAAAGAAACCTTTGTTTTACTCAATCCGCAATATGATAATGAAGAAGAGTTAAGTGAACTGCTTAATAACTGGAGCCGTGCTCCCAAACAAATGGAACTATTGCTCAGCTATCTGCATTTTATGAAAACAGAAGGAGAGGTGAGCAAAACAGCTTTGTTAAAGAAGAGTGGTGCAAGTGATGCACAATTGAAAGGCCTGGTTGAAAAAAAAATTTTGTTTCTTGAGAAACGAGCTGTTGATCGCCTGCAAAACCTGCCGAGAAATGTTTCAATTGATTTTGAATTAACACCTGCACAGCAAACTGCACTGGGCGCCATCCGCAATTCATTTGAGCAAAAACCAGTGTGTCTGCTGCATGGTGTTACCGGCAGTGGTAAAACATTACTTTATATCAAGCTCATTGAAGAATACATCAGAAAAGGAAAACAGGTGTTGTACCTGTTGCCGGAGATTGCACTCACTGCACAAATCATCAGACGGTTGCAAAAACATTTTGGCGGATACATCGGCATTTATCATTCCAAGTTCAGCCAGAATGAACGTATTGAAATATGGAATAAAATCAAAAGCGGTGAAATGAAAGTGGTATTGGGTGCAAGGAGTTCTTTGTTCTTGCCTTTTGCTGATTTGGGGTTGATTGTGTGCGATGAAGAGCATGATGCTTCTTATAAACAGCAACAACCTGCACCACGTTATCATGCAAGAGATGCTGCAGTATATTATGCTCATTTATTTGGTGCGAAAGTTTTACTTGGCAGCGGCACACCCGGTGTTGAAACCTACTACAATACCCAAACAGAAAAATACGGATTGGTGGAATTGAATGAACGTTACGGTGAAGGGGAATTGCCGGTAATTGAATTGATTGATACCAAACCTTTGTTCAAACAAACCAAAGAAAAAGTCATCATCGCCCCGGCGCTGAAAGAAGCGATTGAGCAATCACTGGAACAAAACAAGCAGGTAATTTTATTTCAGAACAGGCGTGGGCACACACCGCATCATGTATGCAAAGTATGCGGCTGGATTCCGCATTGCCGTTATTGTGATGTGAGTTTAACCTTTCATAAATTCAAAAACAAACTGCAATGTCATTACTGCGGCACAGTGTATCCTGTTATGAATACCTGCGAAGCCTGCGGCAGTCATGATTTTATGAAACTGAATTTTGGTACAGAGAAAGCAGAAGAGTATTTACAGGAACTTTTTCCCAATGCAAGAATTGCAAGAATGGATTATGATACGGTGAGTGGTAAAACGGCACATGACCAGCTCATTCAAAATTTTGAACAGCAAAAAATTGATATCCTCGTAGGAACGCAAATGGTGGTAAAGGGTTTGGATTTTGAACATGTAAATCTTGTTGGCATATTAGATGCAGACAGTTTAGTAAGCTTTGCTGATTTTCGGGTGAATGAACGGGGCTTTCAACTGATGGAGCAGGTGAGCGGCCGTGCCGGAAGAAAAGATGCATTGGGAAAAGTAATGATACAGGTGGCCAATACCAATCATCCTGTACTGCAGTTTGTAAAGAATCATGATTATAAAAGTTTTTTTGCAACAGAAATTGCAGGCAGAAAGCAATTTGCCTATCCGCCGTTTACACGCCTCATACAACTTTTGTTTAAACACAAACACAAAGAAATAGTGGAAGCTGCCGCACTTAGTTTTGCTGCGAATTTAAAACCCCTGTTTGGTAATTATATTTCTGGCCCTGCAGAGCCGGTGGTAAACAGGATCAGGAACCAGTATTTAATGGAAATGATTATTAAATTACCTAAAGATGCAAAGCTGCTCAACCAGTGCAGGGAAATGATTCATGCACAGGAAGCCCATTTGCATAATCATGAAAAATTTAAAAGTGTGGTGGTTGTAGTGGATGTGGATGCTGTGTAATTAATTACAACTTTCATTGAGGTAAACAACAGGGTTTAGGTAAAACATTTTCTTCCAGCCCTGTATGCTTTCATCTTTTTTCCAGGGTAATGGCAGCATAGATTTAATGCTGTAATGCAGATGCGGTGGTTTGCCAACGGCATTGCCGGTTGTTCCAACCAGCCCGATTACATTGTTTCGTTTTACAAAAGCAAAACGTTTTGTTTTTATTTCTTTCAGATGTGCATAATAATGAAAGCGCCATTTGGGCCCGAGGATGATAAGAGCATTGCCTCCTTTTGTAAGCACCCCGGTAAATACTACCAGCCCGCCTGTTGAGGCCAGCACATCTGTTCCTTCGGGTGCAAATATGTCAACACCTTTATGAGTGATGGAACTGCCCCAGGGATAAGCCCGGAACGACTTTTGATCATAACTTTCTTTAGTAGCGCCTTTTACCGGCATGGATAAATGCTGCGGCAGGAGATAGCCGGTGAGGAGGATCATTAAAAGAATAAACAGCAGCCGTTTCAATCGTTTCATGCGGTTGAAAACGATAACTGTAAAATATTGTTTTTAGCAATTTGGCTTTTAGCAAATGATTTACACATGATCATTGGTTCGGAGTTGAACAAATGGAATAATGCTGGATTGTTGATTTGGAAATGAAATCATGAAATCCCGAAGATTTTCGGGAGCAAAACCGACGCCATGAAATATAGAAGCAGGTAACATCATTCTATTTCAAATCTCAAATCAATAACCCCAAAAAAAATCCCGCCATAAAAGCGGGACTGATATTCTTAACGTCAACAATTAATAATTTCTTGGTTTATAACCACCGCCACCTCCGCCACCGGAGTATCCACCGCCACCACCTTTATAGCCTCCGCCGCCGCTTCCACCACCACGATAACCACCACCACTTCCACCACCTTTATAACCGCCTCCTCCACCACCGCCTGATGGTCTGTCTTCGGCTTTCTTAACAACTAATGGTTTTTTGCTCCGGCCCAGTTGAATATCATTGAGCAGTTCAATAGCATCTTTGCCATCTTCCTCTTTTTCCATGGTAACAAAACCAAAACCACGGCTCTTGCCGGTTTCACGGTCAATAGAAATTTTTGCAGAAATTACTTTGCCAAACTTTTCAAAAATTTCTTCCAGTTCGGCATCGTCAACATCATAAGGTAAACCGGCTACAAATAAGTTCATGATTGGAATTTGCGTAAAGCTAAGAAACAATTGGCTAAAATGATCATTTGGCTTTCATTTCTCCGTAATAATTAATGTGCAGACCGGGTGTTCCTGTTTTCGCAGCTTTTATCATGGCCGCCGCCACTGTTGCTGCTTCGATGGGTTTGTAACGGGAGGGCGTGATAAATGCCAGCGCTTTAGAAAGAGCTTTGAAAATGCTTTCCCCAGTGCGTTGTTCTTTTCGGTTGCCCAGCAAAAATGATGGGCGAAAAACATGAAAACATTTATAACTGAATGTGGCAATTAATTCTTCCACTTCGCCTTTAAGTCGTGAATAAAAAATTCGGCTGTTGCTGTTAGCTCCCATAGCTGATACCAGCAGGTATTGCTCAAAACCTGCTTCCTTTCCAAACCTGGCGGCATTTACAGGAATATCAAAATCAATTTTACGGTATTCCGCTTTATCTCCTTTTACATTGGCATGGGTGGCGCCAATGCAGCAAAAAATACAATCACCTTTGCCCAGTTTGGCTTTGTAGTCATCATAGTTATTAAAATCAACAATTGCTGTTTCTAATTTGGGATGCTGCATGTTTAATGGTCTTCTTACCAATGCCCTCACTTTTATAAACGCATCATCATTTAATAATTGCTCCAACACATGTGAGCCCACCAAACCTGTTGCGCCCAATACTACTGCTGTTTGTTGATTCATATTTATTACTTTGTGCCGGTATGCAAATTGAGCAAAATATTTCGCTTAAACAATACAACACATTTGGAATTGATGTGAAAGCCAAACAGTTTGCCTCATTCTCATCAAAAGAGGAGCTTTTTGAGTTGTTTTCCGTCAGCCATCAGCCATCATCTGCCAACTTTATCCTGGGTGGCGGCAGTAATGTTCTTTTTACCAATGATTATGACGGGCTGGTATTGAAGAATGAAATAAGGGGAATAGAAGTGGTGAAGCAGGATGATGAATTCGTTTATGTAAAAGCAGGCGCAGGGGAAAACTGGCATCAATTAGTGATGCATTGTGTACATAATAATTGGGGTGGTATTGAAAATTTAAGTTTGATTCCCGGTAATGTGGGCGCCGGCCCCATGCAGAATATTGGCGCTTATGGTGTGGAAATAAAAGAAGTGTTTGAGCAACTGGAAGCATTTCACCGGAATGATAAAGCTGTAGTTATATTTTCAAATGCTGATTGTGAATTTGGCTACCGTGAAAGTGTGTTTAAACGCAAATACAAAAATCAATTTGTGATTTTAAACGTAACGTATAAGTTGAGAAAACATCCGGTGTTTAATACAAGTTATGGCGCTATTAATAAAGAACTGGAGCAAATGGGTATAACAGAACTGAATGTTCAAAACATTTCACAGGCGGTGATGAATATACGTTCCTCCAGGTTGCCCGATCCGAAATTGATTGGTAATGCGGGCAGTTTTTTTAAAAATCCATCAGTAACAAAAGAAAAGTATGATGAATTGAAAAAAAGCTTTGACACAATTGTGGGATATGAAAATGCTGATGGCACGGTGAAACTGGCAGCGGGCTGGCTTATTGAACAATGCGGATGGAAAGGATACCGTAAAGGCGATGCAGGCTGCCATGCAAAACAGGCATTGGTACTGGTGAATTATGGAAATGCTTCCGGCAAAGAAGTGTATGATTTAAGCGAAGAAATTTTACAGAGTGTGAAAATAAAATTTGGTGTGGAACTGGAACGGGAGGTGAATATTGTGTAGATCTTTCTTCAGGAGTGGGGAGGAATGCTGAGGATTTATGCATGGGTTGGGCAGATTCTTCACTTCGTTCAGAATGACAAGAGATAACAAACAGATTCTTCACTTCGTTCAGGATAACAGCATTTTCAACTCACTACCCAACTCATCACCAAATCTTTTATAAACCGGTATTTCACTGTTAATGAAATGGAATCCGGTTTTTGAAAATGGCAATGCAGTTTTCCTTCTTCATTATTCCCTTCTGTATTAATAATATGCAGGTGTTTTCTGAAATCAACGCCACCATCGCCATACCATTTAAACATGGCTTCTTTGGCACTCCATAAAAGTGTGGCTGTTTGCAAAAGCTGACTGCTGCTCATGGGTTCATTAAGCAATTGCTTTTCTTCTTCATTTAAAAATTTATGGATGATGCGGAATATTTTATCAGTGGGATGTTCAATATCAATACCCACCCGTTGCTCAGAGCTGGCAATGGCAGCAGCATAATTACCACAATGCGAAATAGAGAAATGATATTGCTCATCAGGCAAAAAAGGTTTACGGGTATCAGCAATCAAAATTTCTTCCAGCGGAAAATCTTCAAACAGGGTGGGCAGCAAATAACGCCCGGCCAAATGCTGCAGCCGTTTGTGCGGATGGGTAACATCACGTTTCAATGGTACTTTGGCAATAAAGAATTCTTCGGGCTCTTCTATATGCCATAAGCCCAGTTTTGTAGTGCTGTTGATAGTATGTTGATAAACGAGTGGCAAAATCCAATTTAAGAGTTTATACTTGCCTGCCATTTGCAGCTTGCAAATTTCAGATTGACTTTACAAAACTAAAGAGAAGCATATGATTTTATCAGATAAAAGAATTTTAGAGGAAATGGATAAGGGAACAATTAAAATTGAACCTTACGACCGGGATTGTTTGGGCAGTAATTCTTATGATGTGCATTTGGGAAGCACCCTTGCAACCTATACAGAGCATTTGATTGATGCCAAAAAGCACAATCAGATTGAATACTTTGAAATTCCTGATGAAGGATTTGTTTTATATCCGCATATTTTTTACCTGGGTGTAACACAGGAATACACAGAGACACACGCACATGTACCTTTCCTGGAAGGTAAATCATCTACAGGTCGTTTGGGTATTGACATTCATGCCACTGCCGGTAAAGGGGATGTGGGTTTCTGCGGTAACTGGACACTGGAAATTTCAGTTAAACAACCGGTAAAAATTTATAAAGGTATGCCCATTGGTCAGCTCATTTATTTTCCTGTGGAAGGTGAAATTGAAATTAAGTACAATCAAAAGGCAAATGCTAAGTACAGTGGCCAGCCGAATAAGCCGGTGGAGAGTATGATGTGGAAGAATAAGTTTTAGGGTTTCTCTTTCTTCCTCCACGCCACCAGCCATCCCGTTACTTCATTATAACTGGCAATTCCTTTTCGCTGACGATTCTGTCGAAGATAAAAATCATAAAAGGCATTGGTCCAGTTTTCAATAAACGTCCGGTATTTTAATGCAAATTCCCGTTCAGTTCTGATGTCACGTTTCACACCTTCATTTAATTGTTTGGTAATTTCTTTGGAAGCAACTGAATCAACAGCCCTTAAATTACCAATGGAATATAAAAAAATATCAAGGTAAGCAGAGTATTGCATGAGTGTATCGGGTGAATTGGTGGCTGCAAGAAAACCCACAAAGTTGGCTTCGCTTTCACTGGCATAACCTATTTGATGCGCCATTTCATGACAGGTAACAAAAGGCTGTACAAAATTAGGGATGCGTGTGTTTACGTGCGCTTCACCGGTAAAAGGGTTATAATATCCCTGGAACCCAACATAGTTTCCTAAACGGCCGAACAGGGATGATTTAATACTGCTGTTACGGTAATGCAGAAAAGGATATTGTTGTTCCAGCTCCCTGTACCCTGCGTAGGCAGCTTTATACATACGGGGGTGGCTCATTACCGTATCTTTTTTTTGCAGGCAAATTTCTTTGCGGTGGTTTACCTGCTCCAGCAAATACTGATTGAGAGAAATGAGTTCTTTTTTTTGAAACTGCCCGTTTTGTAAACCCAGTTGATATTCTATCCCTTTGCGGTAATAATTTAATCCCCAGAAAAGATAGAAATACACATACACAAATAATAAAATAATAGCGGCAGTAAAAAGCGGGTATAATTTTTTGCCCCAACTGTCTTTGGGATGAAATAAACGAATGATGAATTTGATAATATTCCAGAGCACTGCAGCAACTACAACTGAATAAATTACATCGCCCAAACTAAAAGGCAGTGCACCCAATAACCATCTTAATGAAGATGCGAGTTTTGGAAAAAAGCCGGTGGAATAATTGCTTTCAATCCACTGGTGATAGCCGGAAATAAAATAAATGAAGAGCGCCAGCAGTAATAATGCAATAACAAGGGCGGTTCTCATTGCTTTTTGGAAAGACATGGCTTATTAAAAAATTTCTTTTTACTGAAGGTTGCAGGGATTAAAGTAAACAAATTTGATGTTGTTAACTATTTACCAGAATTTTTGTTTTTGACAACTGTACCTGCAATTTTACTTTTGCATTTAATGCTGTAAAAACTTTTACCAGTGTATCAATTGTTGCATTGCTTGCATTGCTCTCCAGTCTTGAAATTTGTGCTTTTTGAACTCCAACTAATTTGCCCAGTTCTTCCTGGGTAAGTTGCCGTTCAATCCTGGTTTCTTTAATGGCTTTACCAATAAGCGACATTTGAAGTTCGTATTCAAATAAATCTCTTTTAACCGAACCCTTTTTGCCAATAATCTTATCCTGTACTTCATCCAGCGTGTATGTTTTCATCGTTTTCATTTTTTTGATTTGTCAAGAAAATATTTTTTTCTGATGGCCATTGCTTTTGCAATTTCTTTATCTGCTACTTTCCATTGCTTCTTGATGATGCCATGTGTGGCAATCACTAAAGTTTCAGACGAATTTGTTTTATCCCAAAAAGCGAATAACCGGTACTGCAATCCCTGATAGTGTGTTCGGAACTCCCATATCTCACTGTTTATCTTTTTTAAAAGTTCAGGATCATGATCTTGCTGTGCCCGCCTGATGTTGAATAAAATTTTTTCTGCATGTTTTGTGTTGACAGATTTGAGAAAGCGAAATGCTTCCGCAAGGAAAACAACCTCAAACCGATTTTCCATTAGCTATTTATTACAGATGTAAGTTATAAAAAAAGTTTCGTTTAAATGAAACTCTTTTATAAAAAGGCAGTTTAATGCCCCATTGAAATGATGCTGCCCAGCCTAGCCCCGACCGCAGCGGAAATGGCCCGCCTGTATTTTGCGGTGCCATTGCAGCGAAGGGCGGGAGACTAAAGCTCCACCAGGGAAAAAGACGCCGATGCTCCAAAAATTCCCTTTGTTTACTTTGGGTGGAAAGGGTTTTTCGGCTACCTTTGCAAACTCTTTAAAAAAGGGGTGTATGTCAAGTCGCCGGGAATTTGAAATAGCGTTTGTGGGGTTGAAACCTGGTGAGCATGAGTTCTTTTATGAGTTGGACGACCGTTTTTTTACAGAATTCGGACAGCAGGACTTTCAAAATTGCAAAGCAAAAATAAAACTGGTGCTTGAAAAAAATACCGGCTTTATGATGCTCAAATTTGAAGTGGGCGGAACGCTGGAAGTGGGTTGCGACCGTTGTGGTAATAATCTGCCACTTGAACTGTGGGACGAATTTGAAATGCTGGTGAAGATGACGGATGAACCGGAGAAGATGAACGAAGAGGAAGAAAGCCCTGATGTATTTTACATCAGCCGCACTGAAAGCCACTTGCATGTAAAAAACTGGATTTATGAATTTGTAAACCTGAGTATTCCGATGCACAAAATGTGCAAGGAAAGCGAAATGGGAGGCCCGCACTGCAACAAAGAAGTATTGGCCCGTTTGCAAAACATGAATCCGCAACAGCCGGAAAACAAACAAATCTGGAAAGATTTAGATAAATTTAGAAACGAGTAAAATTTAAAGATATGCCTAATCCTAAACGCAGACATTCGCAGCAACGCAGTGCCAAGCGCCGTACACACTACAAAGCAGAAACAGTTACTTTAAGCAAAGACACTGCTACGGGTGATATGCATGTGCGCCACCGTGCACATGTGAGCGAAGGCAAACTTTTCTACAAAGGAAAATTGGTTGCTGAAAAAGCTCCTGCTAAAGCGTAAAGCTTTTATAACTAAATTGCCTGCATGGTCATAGGTATTGACATGATGGGTGGAGACTACGCCCCTCAGCAAACGCTGTTGGGCGTAGATTTGTTTTTGGCCGAAACGCATTATGGTATTGAACTGCATTTAATTGGTGATGAAACGATCCTGCGCAAGCATTACGTTAAAGTTCCTCCTTCAGTAAAATTTGTTCATGCCCCTGAAGTCATCAGCATGAACGAGCCTCCAACACGAGCGTTGCGTGATAAACCCAACTCCAGCATGAGTGTTGGCTTTCAACTTTTGGCTGATGGTAAGATTGATGCATTCATCAGCGCCGGCAATACAGGTGTAATGATGGTGGGTGTGTTTTATACCATCAGGGCCATTGAAGGGGTGATACGCCCCACCATTTCAACAGTAATACCAAAAGTGCAGGGTGGTTATGGTTTATTGCTCGATGTGGGCTTGCAGGCCGATTGCAAACCGGAGAACCTGCTGCAGAATGCTATCCTTGGCAGTATCTATGCACAAAACATACTGGAAATTGAGAACCCAACCGTGGGGCTTATCAATATTGGTGAAGAAGAGGGCAAGGGAAATTTATTATCACAGGCTGCATATAAACTACTTAAAGAAAATGAAAACATCAATTTTATTGGAAATGTGGAAGGCCGTGATTTGCTCACCGGCAAAGCAGATGTAATGGTGTGTGATGGGTTTACAGGTAATGTAATTCTCAAATTGGGTGAAAGTATTTTTGATATTGCCAAACAACGACATATTGATGAAGATGATTATTTCAAACGCCTCAATTATGAAACCTATGGCGGTACGCCTATTTTGGGCGTGGATAAACCTGTAATTGTAGGGCATGGAATTTCCACTTCCACTGCATTTAAAAACATGATCCTGCTGGGTATAAAAATGATTGAAACGAGGTTGCTGGAAAAAATGAAGGAGAAGTTTGTGACCGAGTAGAATGGGTGAAACCAGGCAGCAATGATTCCCTGATTTTATTGGATGAGTTGACTATTGACTATAGATAGTCAATAGTCAAAAAAAAAGCATTAGATTCAATTATTTATTTTACTTTTGACTATTGACAGTAAAAAGTAAAAAATGAAAATCAGGGACAAAATCATTGAACTGCTGGGGCGAGAGGGTGACCTGTCAGTAAAAGAAATGGTGGACAGGCTGGATGTAACCAAACAAGCAATTCATATTGCTATTAATCAATTGCTTAGTGAGAATTTGGTTGATAAGTTCGGCAAAGCGCCTAAAACAATATACAGGCTTTCTGGTACAAGTGAAAAAATAGTAGTTGACAGTGAAAAAATTGAAAGCTCAAAACTTGAATTTTTAAGGAAAGAATTCCTTGTAATTACTGAAACGGGTAAGATGCTGGAAGGTATCGATGCATTTGCACATTGGTGCAGGCAAAGAAAGCTTCCATTAGAAAAAACGATTAGTGAGTTTATTGCCACCAAAGAAAAATACAAGGTTTATTATACTGCAGAGGGCATTATTAATGGCAAAGAAAAGCTTCTGAATACAAAGGGATATAATGAAATTTTTCTTGACGAAGTTTATTACCTGGATTTTTACGCTATTGAGCGGTTTGGAAAAACAAGATTGGGCACATTGTTGCATTATGCCAAGCAGGGGCAAAACAAGATGCTCATGAAAATGCTTGTGACTGAATCAAAAAACAGATTGGATGTTGTAATTAAAAAAGGAAGGTTTGACGCTGTTGGTTTTGTACCTCCCACCATCAGGCGTGAAGTTCAATTGATGAAATACCTGGAAACACACTTAAAAATCAATCTCCCCAAGATAAATGTACGGAAGATTTCAGGCATCATCCCCGTTCCTCAAAAATCACTTAACAAACTGGAAGAAAGGATAAGAAATGCAACAAACACTTTTGCAGTAAACTCGCCGGAGAAATACAATCACGTGTTGCTCATTGATGACGCTGTTGGCAGCGGTTCTACACTTAATCAGATAGCAGCAAAATTGAAGCAAAAAGGTGTTGCAAAAAAAATTACCGGATTGGCGATTGTGGGCAGCTTTAAAGGATTTGATGTAATTACAGACGTATGAGTTTTTTAAGCTTTGCTGAAAAATAAAAAAGCCATGCAATCTGCATGGTTTTTTTAGTAATGATTTTCTGATTACAGTATTAATTATTTGTCAGATTCAATATTTTCCTGGCAATTATCGGGTTTCATGTCTTTCATCGCTTTTTTGCCTGCACTTTCCACCACCTCAATCATTTCCATCCTTTGACGGGTGATGCTGGTTTTAATGGTGCATGCTATAAAATTGTCTTTTCCTGCTGTAGTTTCAAATTCAAGCGAAGTTTGCTTTTTCATAATGCCAACTCCTCCAACTTTTGCTTCTATTTCATGTTTGCCGGGTGCAATTGCATACTGGATGTATTTTCCATTGCTGAGCTTGCATACTTTTTTCCCGTCTATCCATATGGAATAATTGCTTAAAGCTCCAAAGTACTGCCCGTCTCTGAAAATATAGACATAGCTTTGCTGGTTTTGCTTTTTAGTGAACGACAAAAAAGTGCAGAGAATGATGGCTAAAATGAGTGTTTGTCTCATGATTTTCATTTTTTAGTATTAAATTAGTAAAGGACAAATTTATATTACCAAATGCAATTAAAGTACTTTTTACGGGCATTTAAAAAATAAATAGCCGGGGAACTGCTATTTTTATAAAGCAAATGATTTAGTGCAGCCTTTTTAGAAAAGGCAGGAAGTAAAATTGCTGATAAAATTTAAGGGGTTCTAAAAAGCATCAAAGAATAAGCAAATAAATCTGGTTTTTGATGATTCTGCTGGTGGTTTAATAATGGCTGGTACTTATAAATAAAAAACCACGCTGTTTGCGTGGCTTTTGCTTTTCTGTGATCCCGCTGGGACTCGAACCCAGGACCCCAACATTAAAAGTGTCGTGCTCTACCAACTGAGCTACGGAATCATCCAAAACGTTTCCGTTTTTGGGAGTGCAAAAATAGGAGAATTACATGTTGCACCCAAACTTTGAAAAAAAATGTTTCCACATATTTAATAGATTGGTGCACATCACCGGCTTAATTTTGCTGTAAATCATTCAACAAAATGGAATTCCTGAAAAACAAAGTGGTGGTCATCACCGGTGGCAGCGAGGGAATAGGTAAAGCTCTTGCTGAACTGGCATTAAACAGTGGCGCCAAAGTAGCTACCTGTGGCCGCAACCATGATAAACTTTATCGTTTGCAAACACTCTATCCCGGTAAACCATTACATATTGAAGTGGCTGATGTGAGCAAAGAAGCAGATTGTAAACGTTTTATTGAAAGTGCCATTCAATATTTCGGCGGTATTGATATTCTCATCAACAACGCAGGTATTTCCATGCGTGCTTTGTTAAAGGATGCAGAAGTGGACGTCATTAAAAAAGTAATGGATATTAATTTCAATGGCATGCTTTACTGCACCAGGTTTGCACTTAATTCCATTATTGAAAGAAAAGGAACCATTGTTGGCGTTTCGTCTGTTGCAGGTTACCGGGGTTTACCGGGCCGCACAGGATATAATGCATCCAAGTTTGCGATGCAGGGTTTTTTAGAAGCATTGAGAGTGGAATTGCTGCATAGCGGTGTAAACGTAATGTGGGTGTGCCCGGGTTTTACGGCATCTAATATCCGTAACGCATCACTTCAGAAAGATGGAACCGGCCAGGGCTATTCCACGCTGGACGAAGGGAAACTCATGAGCGCTGAACAGTGTGCATTGATTACTTACAAAGCCATTGAAAAAAGAAAACGCAGTGTGATTTATACATTTGAAGATAAGCGAACCATTTTCTTAACCAAATTCTTTCCTTCTTTAGCAGATAAATTAGTGTATAAGTTTTTTTATAAAAACAATGAGCTTGTGAAATAGATGTTTCAATTTTAATTTATTTGTTCCCGTTATTTGTGATTTGTTATTTTTACCGGTAATCAGTTGCCATTATTCATGCCTTTAATCACACTTACATCAGATATTGGAAAGCAGGATTATCTTTCCGGTGCGGTGAAAGGGGCATTGATGAATATTGATACTGGTTTTCAATTGCTGGATATTACCCATGAACTGCTGCCGTTTAATGATCCGCAATCTGCTTATGTAATCCGCAACGCCATTAAACAATTTCCCGCCGGCACTTTTCACATTATACTTGCCAATTTATTTCAATATGCACCGGAGCATTTGCTTATGGTAAAACACAATGAGCAGTACTTGTGTATTGCTGACAATGGGCTCATCACAATGATTCTTGAAGAAACACCTGCTGAAGTAGTGGCTTTGAAGTTAGACAGTTCAAAACCCCGCAACACACTTCATTGTGCAGAAGTAATGGGCCGGGCTATAAAAGATGTGGCAGCAGGTAAAACTCTTGCGCAGGCAGGTGATGCATCCGTGTCCATACAGGTACGCAATCCCCTGCGCCCCATGACCACCAACCAGTACATTGAAGGGCAAATTATTTTTATTGATCATTTTGAAAACGTCATCGTCAACATAACCCGTGATGATTTTGAAGCACAGCGTCGGGGTCGTCGTTTCAAAATTGTGTTTAAACGGGATGAAGTAATTGTCAAGCTCAGCGAAACCTATGCTGATGTGGCAGAAGGAGAGAAGCTGGCACTGTTCAACTCAGCAGGCTATCTGGAAATTGCCATTAATAAAGGTAATGCTGCCGGTTTATTTGGTTTGCAGGGTTATAGTGAAAGAAACATCAGTCAATACACACAAAGCAGGCTGTTTTATCAAACAATAAAGGTGTTTTTTGAATAATTGATACACGGTGGTTTTCATCCTGTTAAAACACAATCAAATCCTTTGTTTCTAATCTCAACTCCTTATTTTTGCCTGCCCCTTTTTTCACGGGGTTCAAAACCAATTCTCAACTATGAATTTTCAAAAGGTAAATAACATCACCGGCTGGATTGTGGGCCTGGTGGCATGTGCAGTTTATATTTTAACAATGGAACCCACCGGTAGTTTGTGGGATTGTGGTGAATTTGTATCAAGCGCTTATAAGCTGCAGATTCCGCATCCGCCCGGGGCGCCTTTATTCATTTTACTGGGCCGTTTGTTCTCCATGTTCACACCGCAAGATGCAGCCGTGGGGGTAAACCTCTTATCAGCATTGTCAAGTGGGTTTACCATCATGTTTTTGTTCTGGACCATTACCCATTTTGGAAGAAGATTATTTTATAAAGCCAACGATGAATTAACAGGCCCTGCGCTGTTTAATGTAATGGCAGCCGGGGTTATTGGTGCATTGGCTTATACCTTCAGCGATTCGTTCTGGTTCAGCGCTGTGGAAGGAGAGGTATATGCAATGAGCTCTTTCTTTACGGCGCTCGTATTCTGGATGATTTTAAAATGGGATCATGAAGACGAAAAAGCGGGAGATGATGATTTGAAACGTACCCATGCTGAACGATGGATTGTATTGATCTTTTTCATGATGGGTTTGAGTATTGGGGTGCACTTATTAAACCTCTTAACCATTCCTGCCATTGTATTGGTATATTATTTCCGCCGTTATAAACCTACATGGTCAGGCGGAACCATTGCCTTCTTAATTGGTTGCGCTGTTACCGGCATTGTGCAGAAAGCAGTAATTCAATGGAGTATTGCAGGCTCCAGTTGGTTTGATCGTTTATTTGTAAACAGTTTTAACCTCCCCATTTTCAGCGGATTTATTTTCTTCTTTTTCCTGCTTGCCATTTTAATATGGCTGGGTTTAAGATGGGCACATGAAAATCATAAACGTTTCCTTCGTTTGGGTTTATGGAGCTTTGCATTTATGCTCATTGGTTATTCCACTTATATGACTACCATGATCCGTTCCAATGCAGATCCTGCCGTTGACATGAATGATGTAAACAATCCCATCGCTCTCGAAAGTTATTTGAGCCGTGAGCAGTATGGTGATGTTCCTCTCCTGAAAGGACAAATTTTTACAGCAGAAGCAGATTATGAAGAAACCGGGGACTCTTATCAGCGTGTGGGAAACAAATATGAAGTGGTGGGTAAAAAGCGTAAAGCTGTTTATCCTGCTTCACAAACCATGGTGTTCCCACGTGTATGGGATGCAAGTAATGACCAGGGACATGCAGATTATTACGGAAGTTTCCTTGACCTGGATATTATCGCTCCTTTTACCGGACAGGTTGTAGCGGCTTCAAAAAATGAAGAATTAGCTGATGCTGATGGACAAGTAATCATCCAGGTACAAAACGGACAGAAACAATCAATTGACATAACTAAAGGAAGTAATGTAAAAGTAAGACCCGGTCAGTATGTACAGGCAGGTCAGCGTATTGGTTACAGCGCTCCTAATTTCCGCCAGAACTTAGAATTCTTTTTTAAGTACCAGGTAAACATTATGTACTGGCGTTATTTTATGTGGAATTTTGCAGGCAAGCAAAATGATGTGCAGGGTGTGGGTGAAAAGCGGAATGGTAACTGGATCAGTGGTATTGGGCCCCTTGATAATTTCAGGCTGGGCAATCAAAAATTAATGCCGGATAGTTTGAAGAAAAACCAGGCAAACAATAAACTCTTTTTACTGCCCTTTATTTTGGGCTTACTGGGTTTTGCATTTCAATATTATAAAAACCGTAAAGACTGGCTGGTTACCCTGCTGTTATTTTTCTTTACCGGTATGGCCATTGTGTTATACCTCAACCAGGCAGGGCCGCAACCACGTGAGCGTGACTATGCTTATGTTGGAAGTTTTTATGCGTTTGCCATATGGATTGGGTTGGGTTATTTCCAGGTGAAAGAATGGCTGGATAAATTATTAAAAGGCAGCACATCAGCTTATGCTGCCGCACTGTTATGTTTTGCCGCTGTTCCTCTGCTTATGGCTGTGCAGGAATGGGATGATCATGACAGAAGTAAAAAAACACTGGCACCTGACCTGGCAACGGATTATTTAGAAAGCTGTGCACCCAATGCTATTTTGTTTACGGTGGGTGATAATGATACCTACCCTCTGTGGTATGCACAGGAAGTAAAAGGCGTTCGCCCGGATATACGTGTGGTGAACACCAGCCTTCTTGGAACAGACTGGTACATTAATCAGCTTCGTTATGCTGTAAATAAAAGCGCTCCTTTTGATGTGTTAATGACGGAAGATCAGATTGTGGGCGATAAACGTAATGTAGTGTATCATATTCCCCAAAGCGAAGCAGATACAGCATGGGTTGATTTGTATAAGTTATTAAAAGACCAGGTGGGCAGTGAAGATAATGCCAAAAAATTTCATGCAAACAATGACGAGTTCCTCAACTACTTTAACAGCAACCGGGTTATTGTTCCTGTTGATAAAACAGTGGTATTACAAAACGGAACGGTTTCTGCCAAAGACAGTGTGGTGAATGAGGTACGTTTTGAAATTGCAAAAAGCTATCTCTTTAAAAACGACCTCGCCATCATGAATATCATTGCTGCCAATAAATGGAAACGTCCCATTTACTTTACGCAGCCCATTGGTCTTGGTTTCGATGATTACCTGCGCCAGGATGGTTTAACCTATCGTTTTGTTCCTGTTGCCAACGCAAGAGGTTCTGTAAATGTTGACTGGATGTATGATAACATCATGGTTAAAAACAAATTCAAGTATGGCAGCGCTGATAAGAAAAATGTATATTATGACGAAGAAAACCGCCGCCATCTTGTAAACATCCGTAATGCACATACCATGCTGGCCATGAACCTGATTCAACTGGGCCGCAAAGAAGATGCTAAAAAAGTATTGCAGAAAGTGGACCAGATGATTTCAGAAAAGAATATGCCTTATGGTTATGCCAGCCGTTATGGAAATGATCATAACGAAAAGAGTATGTACATGGGTATGACGGCGTTGCAGGCAGGTGATTTAACACTGGGCAAACGCATACTGGAATCCGTAAAGAAAGACTGTTTGCAGCAGGTGGCTTATTATGAATCATTGAGTGATGATCAGATGGGCCCTTCTCAGCAATACGAATATCAAAAAGCAAAAGAATATGCTGAGTCGGTGGATCAGATCATCAAACAATTTGGCGGTTCATCAGCTCCAGCCAAACCTTCTATAGAACCCGGAGGGCCTGCTATTAAAAACAAACCAGATTCTCCAAAGAAATAAAAATTAAAGAGGCTGTCTCAAAAGTCTGAGACAGCCTCTTTTTATTCGATAAGGCGATGGAGAAAGTTTTCGTTTATGCGATTCTCAAAGCCTTCATTTTACTTTTGAGACAGCCTCTTTTGTTTGGATAGATATTTTATTATATCATTTACATTAAAACTATTTGTAATCCCGACGAAGGAGGGATCTGTTGGGCTGTAGTACGCTTACAGGCAGATGGCTCCTTCGTCGCCATGACATTTACAATTGAGCAGTTTAAATGTAAATTTTCTTAGTTTACTATTTTAAAAATCCGCAATCTACGGATTTCAATTGTGGAGAATACCGGATTCGAACCGGTGGCCTTCCCGCTTTGTGGCGGGACGCTCTATCCAACTGAGCTGATTAAGTTCAATAAAAATGAATCTGCGAATTGAAATGTGGAGAATACCGGATTCGAACCGGTGGCCTTCCCGCTTTGTGGCGGGACGCTCTATCCAACTGAGCTGATTAAGT
>JAIEQM010000031.1 GCA_019747705.1 Chitinophagaceae bacterium
TGCCTATGTCCATAACTAATTAATTTAGGCAAAAATAGCTAAAATAATTAGTTATTCCAAATTGCGGATAGTCATTATTTTTTGAATGCTCCGATTCTGCGGGTTGTAACTGAATTCATGATTTTTCACAGTTTAAAATAGATGTTGAAATGTACCCTTTATAAACGCTTTACTTGAATAATTGTTTTAAGGAGTTGGTAATGGCTTTATCAATACGTTGATTTTATACAGAGGATGAATAAACTGAACGTATTCTTACTGGGTTGTTTCCGTTTTACTTCGCAGGTTTATTTTCCTGGTGCCCGGAGTGCTCAGCCGCCACATACAATTAAATCATATTTCGGTTGATGAAGACAGCAAACGATAAATTAAAGTGTGGGGAGGTAATTATTTATTGGCTTCTTTTACAAATTCTTCAAGGCTTTGAAGAATAAAATCAACCCGGCGCTGTTCATCAAAATCAATGTGACAGCTAATCCATTCATCAATATATTTTTCGTTGAGCCATTGCGCAAAAGTTTCTTTAAGAAAGGATTTCACATTAACAGGCGCATTTCTTAGTTCCTGCCAAATTGAATTTCTCTTGTTAAGTATAAAAACAATATCCTCAAAGTCTGTGCTTGTTCTCCCGTCATTACCGCCCCTGTTTTTATAAGCTTCAAGCTTTGCAGCAATAAAAAATACAGGATGAAAAATATTAACAGTTACATGTTCATCCAATACTGCCTTTTGTGAATGTGTAAATGCATCCGGGTACCATTGATTGGCAAAACCAAGAACTGCATCTGAAGTGGGCATCACATCAACTGTAATACCCTGAATTTTATAACGGCAAATCACACGTGATTCCGTATCATTTTCAAAACCCTTTTTCCGTAGTTGTGCTTCAATAGCAGCATAACCTTTATAATGTGTGAGTTCAATGGGTATATCAACATCGTCAGTAGGCCGGGCATCAGAATAAGGTCTTTCGGCATACAATGCAACAGTTGCACCACCCACAAAAACAACTTCACCAGCTAAATTGCCCAATGCATGATAAACAGCTTTCATTCTTACTATGTTTTAATGCTGATTCATAAAATATATTTCTTCAATTCCTGCAGTGCCAGTTTTAATTCTCTTGTGTTACCAACACGAATGATATCTATTCCTGCAAGCAGTTTATACAAATCTTCATCCTTTGCTACTGCTTTTGTTACTGTTTTATATAGTGGCTGTACAGACAGTCCTTTTACTGTGCCGTCAATATCGGGCCACACATAGGCCATTTCGCTCACCATTTTTTTACTGTAAAACGGATGCGAATGTGCAGTGGGCACGCCCGTTACCAACCTGCCGGGCAATTGAGGAAATACATAATGCAGCCCGTATTCGAGGAACTCCATAAGTGCCTGCCTGCGCACTTTCCGTTTGCTTTCATCAACAAGACCTGCCAGGTAACTTCTGTTTAAAGACTCTGAAACTTCTGAAATACTCATTGAAAGTAAAGAAGCCAAGTCCCGGTATTGCCAGGCTTGGTTTTTAAGCGTGAGTATTTTAAGCAGAATTACAATATCCTGCGGCCGCATGCCATTATGTGATTTCATGCAGCTAAGATAGGAATTTGTTCGCTGTTTGCAAACTGCGAACAGCAAAATGATGAGCCTTGTACCACAGACTTATAAGGTTTGAAGCGCTGCTCATCTGCCCGGCAAACCTTATAGGTCTTTTCAGTAGCAGATGAATTAAAAAATGCTTCCCCGTTATTTTTTCACCTGCAACTTTAGTGCAACACTGTCGTAATATTCCTGTGTTAGCTTCTCTGTCCATGTGGTGGGTTGGGCTCCACCGTAGATGGCGAGGTAGGTAACCGTGGTATATTTTGTTGACGAATGCCAGTGTTCTGTATTGCTGTTACATTTAATGACATCACCTTTTTTGAGAATCACAGGTTCTTTTCCTCTTTCCTGGTAATAGGCTTCGCCTTCAACAATGATGAGAATTTGAACGGAACCATGTTTATGCCAATCGAGGGTTGAATTTGCTCTGAAAGTGGCTTTGGTAATGTTATAGTTGAGCGTACTGTCTGGCGGCAGCAGGTTGTTTAACCACGCTTCTCCTATATAATGTGTATTGGGCGCTTTTGTACCTTCTGTGAGATAGGAAGAAACGACATACTCCGTTTTTTGAGCAAATGCTGCTAATGGAATGATAGCGATGAGCAAGAATATATACTTTTTCATGTGGCTGTTTTTATGATTGTAAAGTACAATAAAAAAATGGGTAAAGATTTTTGCCGATGTTAGTCTTACACGTGAAGCCTATTAAAAAACACTGCACTTGTTGGTATTGCTCTGCCAACAAGGGATTTGATTGCAAGATTTCATAACGGCTACAGTACACGACACAGCTGAGAAATAACTTGCACCTCAATTTCTTTGTCACTTTTTTGCTTCTCCAAAAAAGTAACCAAAAAAGGAGCCCGATTTCGAATGACGGCCCGAAATCGGAGGGTTCCCTGATTTAGCTCTGTGCTACTGTGGTGAATTAGAATATAAGTTTATTGAACATCCTATGTGAAGCAGTAAAACTAAAAGCAATCACTTTGATACGTTAAGTTCACTCGGAGCTAAACTGATTGTTTACTTTTTTGCCGATGTTGGTCTTACACATAAAGCCTGTTTAAAAAAAAACTGCCCTTGTTGGTATTGCTCCACCAGCAAGGGATTCTATTTTAACTGCTGTGAGCATAAGACTCTCACCGGGCATGATTACTTTAAACAGTGTACGTTATAAAAAGATAAATCAGTAATTAACCAACGATTTAAAAATTAAAACTCTTGTTATTTAGGCACAAGAAGCCAACGCTTTTTTTTCTGATGTTGGTCTTATACGTAAAGCCCGTTAAAAAAACACGGCCCTTGTTGGTATTGCTCTACCAACAAGGGATTCAATTGCAAGATTTCATAAAGGCTATAGTACATGTGTCGTTGGTGGAGCAACACTCAACAACGGCGGGCTGGTGCATGGCCGATGCTCTATAAACTAATTGAACATTGTGCAACACCAACAGCAGCTAAAAAAATAAGTCTACTTGCAAGCACTTGGTGTCCTGCATGCACAACTACTAGGCTTATGACAAGAATGGTCCTTACAACGTGCAGGGTCGGCATCTTCCATATTAGAGCCGAAAGTTGCCTTGTAAATTTTCTTGGTTTGATTAAATGCATCAATTAAATTTTGTTTATCCTCCTCTCCATTCATTCCGAAATAAGGATAATGGTGCACAAAATAGCCGAAGATGCTATTACAATCATTAGCATAAGCCCTTGTATCTAAAATATGCTGGTGCCAAAACTTGTCCATAATCTTATTAGGTACGATGTCCAACTCAGGAAACAGCTTTATCATAGTTAAATACTTCTTATACTCTTGTTCTGCAAAATCACAAAGTTCATCTGACCATCCCTGTCCTTCTTCCGCATCTTTAAGCTTCCATTTTATTCTGTCAAGGTTTAAGTTTTTAATTTCAGGAAGAATTCCCTTTGTCATGATTGAAGTAGTTTCAAGTAACATAAAAGATAGTTTGATTGTTAAAACTTGAAATTAAATTTAAAAAACTTGCTGTTTCTAAACAAGTAATTAATATTAAATCACCGTAGTTGTTCGTACCTCATGAATCAACTCTCGGCCACTTCGTTTTTCTGGTACAGGTCTGAGACAGGCGCAAGAATGAGGCGCTGGATTTGTGGCGGGCTTCTTGTGCCATGCTATAAAAGCTGACTGAACATATACGAAAATAAATAGCACCCGTTTAATAAGAAATAAGGTTATAGCCACTGCTACTCAGGCACAAGAAGCCAACGCTCTTTGCTTACGCCTCATTCTTGCGCCAGCAGTTTACATACTTGGACCATGTTGGGCCAGCAGCTTATATACTTGGACCAGTGGGGGGCGTAATCACTGGTATTAGAAAAGAATTTTTTTATTGCCCCTTTTGCTTTCTGATACCATGGAATCAAAAGTTTATTAGGAACCTTTTGTTGTTTAATTATTCTTTTCTTACTTGCTTCTGTCGCCTGAGAATACTCTGCAAGCTGGTTTGTTGAAATGAAATATTTTGACATAGTTTTTTTAAATTTCGAGTCATCTTTTTGTAATTTTTTGATGACAGATTAAAGAAATAAACGATCATAATTTGGAAATTTTTGCTGATTATTTGAATAAGTATATATTTACAGCAAAGACAGTAATGGTGACAGGGTGAAGAGCCCTCCACGAACGCAAAACATTAAATTGTCTTAAAGCCAAATGTCTTCCACACATTTGGCTTTATTTTTTATTTCAAACTTCGTTTACCTCCAGTTTTTTTATTCTTATTTGAATTAAGGGCTTTATTTTTTTGTTTTGTAACTATTTGCTTCTTTTGAGCAATTAAGTCATTCAAATCAATAGATGGGAGCATATACCTTCCGAAGGGAGCATTTGCTGTTATTTGACTTATTAACCCCCTTAAAGCATTTAATGCAATATAAATTGTAGAAAATCCACCGATATCTTGCTTGGCTTTCTCCTCAATATCAAAATTCTTATTAAATTCAAAGGCACAGGCAACCTCTGCAAAAATGCTATAGCCTGGAAGTTTTTTAGCTCCCTTATTAATAGAAGCTTTAATAAACACCTGTAATACTTCATTGCCATGAATTGCAAAATCTATATCAAGCTCATAGTTTTCAAAAGCACTTCTAATGTCAGTTTTTTCTGTGCCTTTTGGTTCTATAAAACCAAATTCAAAATTTAGCAATGCGTAGTCAATAATATTTAACGGTGATGATTTAGGTTTCATTATGCTGCAATTTGTTTTTGTTCACTTTCAGTTTCTAATTCTGATACTTTGTTTAGCTTTGCGATGTTTTTACTGTAACAGAAATACCAAGACCCTTCATCTGTAGCAATGTGCTTTTTTGTAAACAAGTCAGCACTCATTTGTTTAGAAATGAACTGATCATATGATTCTTCATTTAATTTCATTCTTACATCAAATGTGGCATCAAAAATATTCTCAAACTTTGCCATAATGTAAGTGTTCACACTTTTACTGCCATTAAAGAGTTGTGTGATATAGCTTTTCGATGTACCCGTTAATTGAGCCAAATCTTTCTTTTTGATTTTTTTTTCATCACAAAGTTTTTCAACAGCACTTAAAACCCTGTATGAAATCATTTGAGCATCGTGTTCAAGTTTCTCCTCTTCGCTTTTAAAAGCCAATAAATCTTCAAATTCAGGGTTAATTATCAGTTTGTTCAATTTGGTAGTCATACGTGGCGATTTTATGTAAAATTGGTAATTCTTTCTTACTTACTTTTTGAGACTTCTTTTTTTCATAGACTTCTACAGCTACTATTATATATAATCCTTCTGTTTTTTGCTCAACGCAATAAATCCGATCGTTCTCCTGTCCCTTAAAAAATTTCATAGCAGTTACATTCTTTGTCTTAGCATCAACATTTTCTTTATCGTATAAATCTGTATTTTTATGACCTTCAAGTATTAGCTGAATTATATGTCTGAACTTTTTTAAATGCCGCTCCGATTGATTAACATAGAAGAGGATTCGGGTCTCATTTTGTTTATCAATACAAACTGCCTTTTTACCATCCGCAGACCGAGCTAATATCTTGCATTTTCTTCTCAAATAGTTAATCAATTGGTTAACTATTACAAAGTTAAGCTATTGGTAAACTAATTTCCAAATTTATTTTCCCCCCTGGATTCATGAGACACGAACCTTGGCTATGCTGATAAGAATTCATTTCTGCCCAAAGGCTGGCGGATTGAAGCGGCACCGAAGTGCAACGCAGGTACAGCCGCATAACCGCTGCCACAAGCACTTCAGCCCACAGCCCCGCCCAAATAAATTTGTTCGGACAGGCCAAAATTTCTTCAATAAAAAAAGCGACAGTCTTTCAACCATCGCTGTTCTATTCATTACATTATTTTAACCACGTCCGACGGGGACGTCTGACGTTTTCTTCCCAATCTCCTTTAACATCTCTTCCACGGCTTTTTCAATTTGTGTATCCTTACCATTAATGAAGGCGTCGTAAGGAAGGGTGACACGTACATCGGGCTCGAGTTGAAAATTTTCCAGGAGGCGCTGTTCTTTTACACCGTAATTACCAATCATGGGAATGCCAAATACCAGCGTGGGGTCAATTTGTGTTTCCCACCACACGGAGGTGCTGGTGCCAGGCACGGGCATACCAATGAGCTTGCCAATGGCTTTGGCACGGTAGGTATAGGGAAAGGTGTGTGCATCACTGTAATTGCTTTCGCTCATGAGCACGCAACTGGGTTTGTACCATTTGCCCTGCGGCTCGCCACCTTCAGCGGTTTGTCCGTAGGGTTTGAAGGTGATGTAATTTTTACCTGCCAGGAAATTGCTCAAATCTTCGTGCAGCCAGCCGCCACCGTTAAAACGGGTATCAACAATCAATGCTTTTTTATCAGCATTGCGGCCCAGCACTTCTTCATACACGGTGCGGTAGCTGCCATCGTTCATGCCCTGCACATGTACATAACCTACCTGCCCGTTGCTGAGTTTGTCCACCATCTTACGCATCATGTTTACCCAGCGGTTGTAAAGTAATGTTTGTTCGGCACCTGGTACAATGGGTTTGGTGCTTTCTTCAAAACGTGTGTTGGTGGCGGGGTCAAACACGGAGAGCAATACATTGCGGCCTGCTTTGCGGTTGAGCAGTGTAGCCCAGTCGGCACCGTTCGTAACGGGTTCGCCATCAATTTTTTCAATGGTCATGCCTGCTTTTATTTTACTGGTGGCAATATCCAGCGGACCGCCTTTGATGACTTCTGTAATTTTTAATCCATCACCTCCAATAAACTCATCGTAAAACAAACCGAGGGATGCAGTTTGGTCGGCATTAGGGTTTTGCGGACTGTAGCGGCCTCCCGTATGTGATGCATTGAGTTCGCCCAGCATTTCACTTAAGAGTTCCTGGAAATCATAATTGTTGTTGATATGCGGCAGAAATTTTGCATAGGTTGTTTTCATGAGTTCCCAATCCACACCATGCAACGTGGGCACATAGAATTTCTTTTTCACCTGCCGCCATGCATGTTCAAAAATATAAGCACGTTCGCCGGCGGTGTTGAGCACCATTTCGCTGCGGATGATGATGGGTGTTTGTTTGCCGCTTTCGGTTTCGTATTTGAGCAAACCATTTTCGCTGATGATGAATAAACTCTTACCATCTGCCGATGCCGTGAAGCCTGCACCATTGCCCACACGGGTGAGGATTTTTGTTTCTTTGGTGCGGGTGTTCATCTCCCACAAATCAGTATTGCGTTCATTGGTGGCCGTGTACCAGAGTTTTTCGCCATTGGCCGAGAGTATAAAGGCACCAAGGTTCATAGAGTTGGTGGTGAGGCGGATTTTGCGTTCATCAATATTTTCAAAATCGGGCTGCCAGTTTTTCTTGGCGATGGAATCTTTTACTTTTTGTGCGGAGTCTTTTTTTGTTTTGTCTTCTGTTTCTTTTAAGAGTGCATAATCTTCTTTGCTCAAACGAAAACGGTCAAAGGCATCCTGTTCAAAGAAGGCCATCATGATATCCACTTCACGTGAACCCTGGTAGGCCAATGATTTTCTTCCATATTTATCAGTAAACCAAACAATGGCTTTGCCATCAAGGCCAAATATTTGCCCACCATCCTGGAAACCGCTTTTTGAAATATCGTTTCCTGTTTTATCTGTACCATCTGCTTTGTACATCAGCACTTCACTGCTGCCATAGCGGCCTTTGCTGCTGCGGATGGAAATGTATTTACTGTCGGGACTCCATTCAAAATACTGGTCGCCATCAGCATACGAAAAATTATTGCCCATGGGTAAAATGGTGCGGCTTTGTTTGGATGCGATATTGTAAATACGAACCACATTCCTGTCTTCCAGGTAAGCAATTTCTTTTCCATCGGGTGAAACTTCGGGCTGAAATTCTTCTTTCTCTGTTGCCAGTACGGGTTCTTCTTTTAAAACAGTGGATGCATAGAAATAAGGTTCTTCTTTTCTAGTGATAGAAGTTTTATAAATATCCCAGCTTCCATTTCTTTCAGTTGAATAATAAAGTGTTTTACCATCAGCGCCAAACTCCACCATGCGTTCCTGCTGTGGTGTATTGGTGATGCGTTTAGTAATACCGCCTTCCACACTGGTAACAAATACTTCACCACGAAAAATGATGGCTACTTCTTTTCCATTGGGAGAAACGGAAAAATCGCCATTGGTGGCGGTAACGGGAACAATTTTTTCTTCATTGGTTTTACTATCGCCTGTAATGCTGATGTTTATTTTTTTGGGTTCGCCGTCGTTTTTGAGCGTATAAATTTCTCCGTTCCATGTAAAACAAAGTGTATTATCATTTGCTTTGGTGAGATGACGAACGGGATGATTTTTAAAACGGGTGAGCTGCTGTTCTTCCACATCCAGTTTAATGGCAGCTTTGTAAATATTCTGAGCGCCATTTTTTTCTGACAAATAATAAATAAACTGACCGGTGTTGTTGAACACGGGTTCACGGTCTTCACCAACAAATTTGCTGAACTGTGTATAGGTTTTTGCTTTTGTATCGTAGAGCCAGATATCTCTTGTGAGTGATGATGTGTGATGTTTGCGCCAGGGGTCTTCGGTTCCTTTTCTGTCCTGATAGACAATCATACTGCCATCATTGTTGTATTGTGCATGTTCCATTCCTGTTGCTGAAAGTAAAATGCTTCTTCCACCTGTTGCAGAAACGGTGTAGAGCTGCAGAAACAAACGGCCTGCGGGGAAACGTGCATTGGTGTTCACCGTATGTCTGTTGCTGCCGAAGATGATGTTTTGATTGTCAGTTGAAAAATCAAAGGGATAATCATTGGCGGAATTGGTGGTGATGCGTTTGGCTTCTCCACCATTGGATGATATGGTGAACACATCAAAGTTGCCGTAACGATCGCTGGCAAAGGCGATGGTTTTTCCATCGTGGCTCCATACGGGTTGATAGTCGTGTGCTTCATGCATGGTGAGTTGGGTGGCGGGGCCGCCGCTGGCAGCTACTTTGTATAAATCGCCTTTATAGGAGAATACAATTTCAGTTCCATCGGGTGAGATGGAGGGATAGCGGAGCCAGAGGGGAGTGGTTTGGGCGGATGATGAACATGAACAACCGATGATTAAAAACAGCAGGACGAGCTTTTGCATTTCTTTTTTGTTTTACGAATTTTTAGAACACCTCACCCCCAACCCCTCTCCCTTCGGAGAGGGGGGAGAAAGCATTCATCTTTGTTTTAAAAGACGGGCTAAGTTAATAAACTGCGTGATGTGATTGCTGCCGATTATATGGGAATTGAACCGTTGGGAACAGAGGTATGTGAGGTAAAGGGATTGGAAAGAAAATTTCTTTGTTATTCGCCTCTGCGCCTTCCTTTCCTCTGCGTGAGATTTTTTTTGGCACGCAGAGGGGCAGAGTTCGCAGAGGAAGAAATGATGCGCATTTGGTTTAGTGAAAATGAATAACCCAGGAAAATTTGTCCAGACGTTGTCTGAACAAATCAAACTATTAAAGAATTTTTTTGCTTGAATAAGTTCAAACCAAGTATGTTCGTTGAAAATGGCAGACAGTGCCTGCCAAATTAAACAGGAGCAACTGTTTTATAATTCTTATGATATACTTACATAAACTTTCATCGAAATCAAATAAGTTTACAGTAATGAATCCTCAACCTATCATATCTATTCTCAACCGTTATGCTGAAGGTTTTCACCCCGTAGTTGATTTTGATGCAGCAAAAGATAAACTGCTGGCAATGGATTTTACGGCTTCCAATGAAGAACTCACAGGAGATATTATTGATGATACTAAAAAGTTCAGCATTTATGTAAATGAAAAACTCAAAACAGCGAATGCAAGGTTTGGCATTGGCGGTTATGCTGAGAACAGAACGGTGTACAGCAGAAGTGCATTGTTTGGTGATACTGTTTCACTCAAGTTTGGAGAAGGCGTGAGCGGTGCTATGGAACCCCGACGCCTGCATTTGGGTGTTGATATTTGGGGGCCGGTTGGTACACCGGTTTATGCATTTATGGGTGGCATGGTGCATAGTGTTGGTTTCAACAATCATTTTGGTGATTATGGTGCTACGATGATTTTGAGTCATCAAATAGATACACATTCGTTTTATACATTGTATGGCCATATCAGTTTAAAAGATATACATAAAGTGGAAAGCGGCAAGTATGTAAACCGTGGTGAAGTGATTGCACATTTCGGCAACGCAAAAGAAAATGGCAACTGGCCGCCGCATTTACATTTTCAAATCATTATTGATTTGGAGTTGAAAGAAGGTGATTACCCGGGTGTGTGCAGGATGGGCGAGAAGGATTTTTATCTGAATAATTGTCCGGACCCGGATTTGATTTTGCAATTGAAGCGGTATGTATAGTATGTTTTAATAAGAAAGCATCAGCAGTCCGCCGCAGGTGCCAACGCCAATTACCAGCAATATGCCTAATGAAATCAGCATGCCCTGTCCCCATACTTTTTTATTCACCCTTGTAATGAATACCAGTGATGTTACAAACTGTGCAAGTAATAAAAAGCCGTGTACAAAAAACCACAGGAAAAAAATGGCTGCCTGCTGATCTCCTTTTACCCTAGATGTGGGAATAAGAAATTAGGTATATACGCTTAGGTATTCCAAAAAAAATCACACGTGATGTTTTTAAGATGCCGTTATTTATAATTTTAAAGCTCATTGTTGATGTATTTACTATTAGACGATGGAAATCACAAATCGCTATTTTATCGAGCCAATTTTTTGCCGAAAAAAAATGGGCGACTTAAACGTATATACCTATGAATCAAAAGGAATGGCCTGATAAAGCTGACCCAGCGGTGTATTATAAAATGCGGTTAACTGTAAATCCTGCTCATACTCAAATAATAAATTACGGTACATTTGTGTAACATTTAGCTGCCCCGTTTTGTGCATTTTTTATGCCATTGCGGGGTTTTTGTTACACCTGTTTTGTCCACAAACCTAATACCACCGTGGATTACAATTTTACAGGATGACCCTGATTAACTCATCGTTTGGGAATAATAACAATTTTTCATGGTTCAGAACTTATTTGTCCCACCAAAGACGTTCGAAAATACCAGAAACTTTCGGTACTTTTCCCGGGTTCTTATCAAGCTCATCCTGGGGGTATAATATCCTGCGAATAAATTCTGAAGCTACAGGAGTGCCTGCTAAAGTTTTAGGGATACTAAGCCAGGAGGGATAAGCAAAATTATGCCTTCTCAAGTCAGTCCATGTCTCTTCCTCCATCGTAAACATGGCTTTCCATTTTTCGGTCATTATTTTCCCGATCGTAATAGTAGAAGATGATTCGTTGCCATAGGTGGCCAGATAAGGGGCTATTCTTGAATCACCGGGTGTATTTGCCACCAACTGAATTTGCTCTTTTACTGCGGCATTGTGTGCAGCAGCAGCCCTTGGCAAATTTCCTAATCTGAAAGCAGCTTCGGCTTCAATAAAAAGTAATTCAAAATAAGTGGCTACCATGTGATCTGAGTTCGGTTTTCCATACCATCCATTTGGGCCTACGACTGAAAAATTTTCTGGTATAGCCCCGGTTCCATTGGCCTTACCTTTAAAACCAATAAATATCCCCTCAAATGAAACATCTGACCAATATGAATTTAACCGCGGATCGTTTTGTGATATAAGAGAGTCAATAAAATGTTTGGAGGCTACCAAAGCAGCATCGGTGTAAAGGATATACCATCTGTTGCTGAGTTCGGAAGTGCCTTCATATTTCATTTTCAGGTCTGTTGCAGAGCTAATACCAGCGGCCTTCGCTGCATCAACAAAGGCCAAAGCTTTTGTTGCACTTCCAATTGGATCAATCTTGCTTAAATGGTTTGCATATCTTGCTGCCAGCAAATTTGCGGATGCTTTCCACGCATTTACATTTCCCTTTAGAATAAAATCTCCATCAGCCAGTGAACGAAAGGAAGTTTTACCGAGGTCACTTATAGCTTCGAGCAGAAGCCTTTGAATTTCGCTGTAAATGAATTCCTGGTCATCATAAGCGGGGAAAACATTATTAGGATCAAAAGCCTCTTTCCACGGGATTTTACCATACACATCAGTAAGTGTTCCCAGTGCAAGCGCAGTCATTACTTTTGCAGCGCCCACATAGTGCCATGATCCTTCTTTTGTAGCCTTGGCAATGATGTCTTTATAGGAATTTAATGGGCCAGAATATAAGCTGGTAAATAAAAAGCTAAAACTGCTATTATCTAAAACATACTGGTCCATATTTACGCCTGAAGTATAATACCCTGCAAAATGTTGTGTGAAAGGGCCCATAAATCCTTCCCTTCTACCACCAAAATTATCGAGCTGGGCATATAAGGCGCCCGAAAGGAGCACATTAACGGTTGCATTTTCTGGATTGTTTTTGCTACTGTTTATTTCTTCAAATGACTTATTGCAACTTACATTTATAAGTATGACAAAAACCAAAAGAAATATTTTAATATTATTTTTCATCTGAATAATTTTTTAAAAGTGATGAGGCTATCGTGTGCTGAAAGTCTTATTCATTGTTGTGTGTACGTATCGGCACAGGATGCTTTTATATAACTATTTTAATCAAGATCTAAAATTTTATACGTGCCCCAAGTTCAAATGACTTGGTGTTGGGGAAAACAAAATCGTCAAATCCCTGGATATTTCCAGTTCCATTTGCACTTATTTCCGGGTCATTGCCGGAATAAGCGGTACGTAACCACGCATTTCTTGCTGTAAAAGTAAATTCAATCTCGCTAATTAATAATTTATTGAACCAGTCGGAAGGTAGCGAATATCCCAGGTAGATATTCCTTAACCTCCACCACGAAGCATCTTCTATAATATTTTCACCTACTCTTCTATAGGTATTTTGCCAGAAGGCGTTTGTAAGAGGAGCGCTAAGCTTATTGGGCGTGCCATCGGCATAAACTCCGCCCCAGTTTTTGGTAGCATTGGCATAAGGATCATTTGCCGCATAAAATCTATTTTCCGTAATTTTTGCCAGACCCGAGTAAATTAATTGAGCGCCATAGCCATTCACCACATCGCCACCTTGCTTTCTTTCAAGCGTAAACCCAAATTTGATACCCTTATAATTAAGGCTGGATGAAATGCCGAGTACCCAGTCAGGATTGACATTGCCAATAATTACCCGTTGGCTGTTTCGTAAAGGCTGACCATTTGCATCAACTACAATGGGCGCTTTTAAATAGTTTGGATCTTTTTCTGTAACACCATAACGTTTATAAGGATAATCATACAGAGCGCCAAGTTGTTCACCTACTTTGGCTACTACTTGTGCCTGGGCCCAATCTTCGCTTCCGCTACCCAGTATTACAAGATCACGGCCATTGGCGATATTTTCCACTCTCCCTTTGTTTCGGCTAAAGTTAAAGTTGGTATTCCAGGAAAGTCCTTTCACTTTTACCGGGTTGTTAATGGAAAGTTCTATTTCAACACCTTTGTTGCTAACAGTGCCAAGGTTATCGAGTTTATAGCTATAGCCTGTAGCTGTGGAGACCGGCACCTGAATAATCTGATCTTTACTCAGACGTGAATAATATGAAAAATTAAGGCCTAACAGATTTTTAAAGAAAAGGGATTCAAATCCCACTTCTGTTTCCCTGGTTTTTTCCGGACGAAGATTTGGATTCCTTAGAAGCGTACTTTGGACAAATCTTGGCATTCCAAAAACATTGGGGTTATTCTTCAGATAAATATTTTTAAGGCTTTGTGTGGGGGCATCGTTGGCTCCATTGGCCAAAGAAGCTCTTAATTTCAAAAACGAAAGCCAGTCGGGTTTCACCAATTCCGAAACGATAAACGCAAGGTTTACCGAAGGATAGAAGAAACTGTTTTTGCTTTTGGGAAGTGTTGATGACCAGTCATTTCGGCCTGTAATCCCCAGGTACAACATACGATCGTAACCAAAACTAACATCTCCAAAAGCGCCAATTAGCATTTTACCGTCATCGTTCTTTGTTACACTTTGATTTACTGTATTAGAAATATCGGGGAAGTTTGGCAATACAAACGATACCCCTCTGCTGGTAATGCCATCCTGCTTCCACCTGTAGATATTATTCCCAACCAAATAACTAAGGTCCAATTTATTATTCAGCTTGTAATTTCCGGAAATGATAAAATCACTTGTTATATCATAGCTGGTCAACCTGTATTCACTTATATCTCCTTTAATATTGGGGCTTTCTACTGATCCAATCGGACGTAATGCTGTTCTTAAATCATTATATGTATCCAGTCCCAGATTATAACTAATTTTCATCCAGGATGTAATATCCGCATCAAGTTTAATGTTGCCTATCAGCCTGTTTACCCTGTAATCCCCTCTTTCTTCGTTAGCAATCCATTGCGGGTGCGATAGTTGATTACTAAACCAAACCTTATCACCATTTGCGTCTTTATAGGGATAAGTATTAACATCCCAGAAATTATTCCAAAACGGAAAAGTGGCTAAGATGCCATTCCCGATTCTTAAGCCTGATTGAGGATCAGGGCCATTTTGTCTCAACCGGTTACCACCAGTATTGATATAATTCAATTTGGTGCTCATTCTAAACCGGCTACTCAACCGGGTGCTTAAATTGACCAGGAATGAATATTTATCATAGTTTACAGATTTTACTATTCCCGTTTGATTTAAAGCTGAAAAGTTTACAAAGTAAGTTGTATTGTCGCTGCCTCCGCTCAGTGAAAGATTATGCTTTCGTGTATTTCCATTTTGCCAGAATCTTTTATAATTGTCTCTTGATGATGGAATGCGGGTTCCGGAAACATCTTCTGGCACACCGTCTCCATTGAGGTCGCTCAATGTAATCCCCGAACCAATGGCACCGGGAAATACTGGGTTACTGGCCAGGGCTGGCCCCCAACTCCATAAGGAGGTGTTATCATACCCACCATTGCTGCCCCTGGTAAAATTGTCTGTTAGCTCATGTAATTTATTTACAGTTTCAACTGAATTTTTGTATGAATATTCTAAGCCCAAACCTTTTTTATTAGGCTTTCCTTTTTTAGTGGTAATTATCACCGCACCCCGGGCTGCCCTGATACCATACAATGAAGTAGCTGCGAGTCCTTTTAGGACGGTCAGAGATTCAACCGTGTTTGGGTCAATGTCTATGGCCCTGTTCGCTGATGGTACTCCATCGCCACCTGTTGACTCGTTGTTTATAGGAATTCCATCTATAACATATATCGGTTGGTTATTATAGCTTATGGATGATGACCCCCGAATAATCACATTGGTACCGCTACCGGGTTGTCCTCCTGAATTTTGAATCTGCACCCCAGAAAGTTTTCCGTTAACAGCATCGAGTAAATTTGAATTGCCACTGTTGCTGATCTGCTCTGCTTTAACTGCCTGGACAGCATACCCCAGTGAAGCCTTCGTTCGGGATATGTTCATAGCCGTGACAACAACATCAACTAAAGATGAGCTTATTAATACAAGCTGGATACTTAAAGGTTTATTGATATCTTTTATTGTTACCTGCTTTTCTTCATATCCTACATAAGAAACCACCAGTATATTATCAGCAGCAGGAACCCGTAGTGTAAACTTTCCATTTTCATCAGTTGTAGTTGCATTTTCAGAACCTTTCAACCTCACTGTAGCCCCTGCAAGCGGCTTACCGGTAGCTGCATCCGTAATTGTACCCGATACTTCTATGTCTATATTGAATGCCTTTTCATCTATACCTGGGTTTTCGCTTTTCAATTTTTCCTTTTGTTTTACAACAATCGTTTTGCCAACAATACTATAGGTTAACGGTTGGTCTTTAAAGCATTCGTTCAACACTTCAGTTAGTGAAGCATTTTTTACTTTAATACTTACCGTTTTGGCCTGATGTAACCAGGCGTAATCATAGAAGAAAACGTAGCCCGATTGGATTTCGACGGCTTTAAAAACCTTTTCCAAAGGAGCGTTTTTCTCAGAGAGCGTAATCTGTGAAACCCCTTTTGCACTTACGTGAATGGCAACTATAAATAAAAAAGCAACTAATTTCATAATTCGAAAAAAATGCCTGCTTTTCCTGAGCCGATAGGGGGCCAGGTTAGTTTTAGTAATAAGCTTCTTCAAAAAAACTCCATTACAAAATGTGTTTAAATGCATACTTTTGATTTGTTTTGGTTAATAAATAAATAAGCCTACCCAGGTTATATAAAACTTAACTTAAACATGCTGCCAGAAGTGTTCCGCCACTTCTGGCTTTTTTCTTAAGTCAATAAAAAAAAATCATACGGCTACTGTTGTTTCAATTGTAAAACCCAGAAGATAAACATGAGATTCTTACGTATCGCTCCTCACGAAATATTGCAACAATCTCAGTTGACTCAGCGCTATCTAATTGAAGCATCTTTATGGACTCACAATTATTTTTTTTTCTTCAATTCTGAAATGCACCTTACTTTCTTCCAGTATTTTTAATACCTCCGATATATTACTATTGCGATCAATTTTGCCGCCGAATTGCCTTTCAGGTATTTTCCCCTCATAATCAATCTCCACATCATACCATCTTGCTATCTGCCGCATTACCATTTGCAAATCGGCCCTGTTAAATGAAAAATATCCATTTTTCCATGCCACCACCTGATCCATATCCACATTATTAATCACTTTAATATTCCCGCCATTTTCAAGCTGTGCCTGCTGCCCCGGATTTAGTGTAGTAACAGCATTGGCTTTTGCCAGGCTTATACTTCCTTCGAGTAAAGTAGTTTTGACAGAGGCTTCGTTATTATAGGCATTGATGTTGAAACGTGTTCCTAATACCTTCACCTCCATTTCTTTTACACTAACCTTAAATGGTTTTGCCGCATCATGTGCTATTTCAAAATAAACTTCCCCCGATATTTCAACTTTTCTTTCATCATCAATAAATGCCGTGGGATATTTAATAGAAGAACCTGCATTGAGCCAAACCACACTGCCATCAGGCAAAGTAAGTTTGAATTGCCCACCCCGTGGAGTAGTCAATGAATTAAAAACAACTTCGGCCGGCTTATCATCCAATGCATTATAAACTAACTGGCCGTTCGCTAATTTAGCTATCTGTGTACCTCCCTGCTGGGCTACCTGGCCGTACTTTGTATCATCTAAAATAATGGTAGAGCCATCTGACAAAGTGAGTATGGCTTTATTACTCCCAGGCACCACTACATTTTTCAATTGCTGCGGGAGCGCTTTTGCTATAGTATTGTTTTTAGTAGTTCTAAAAGTAAAATAAGCGGCTGTGCCTGATATGAAAATTATTAAGGAAGCTGCAGCAACCCTGCGGAAAAAATGCCAGGTGATTATTTTACCATTATTACTATTCTTTCTCTGTTTGCCGAGCTCATATTGATCTAAGGCGGCTTCGATATAGGATACGAGGTTCAAATCAACTTCAACGGCAGATGATTGATTTTCTGAAATAGTACTTTTGAACTCTTCCAAAACAGCTTTCACATCCGTAACAGGAGCAGATTTCAGCCATTCGATAAATTGCTGGTGTTCCGCTTCAGTATTTGTACTGGTGGCAAATTTTTCAAGAAATAACTTACGTTGCGCTGGTTGCATTTCAGTGTATTAATTATAAAGACGCTTAACCCTTTGAAAAACACCCTTCGTCCAAAAATTATTTTCAAAAAAAAGTTCTAAGGCAAACTAAAAAGCCGATAAAACGAAGATTACCAGAATAGAAAAAGAGATTTCACCATGTTTTAAAAGATATTCCCGCACAAAATGGGATGCCTTATAGATCTGTTTTTGTACAACAGATTTGGAAATATTTAATTGCAGGGCAATTTCATCCTGAGAAAGGCCATTTTCAATATTGAGCCGAAAAATAAGCTTGCGTTTGGGTGGTAATTTTTCTATAGCCTGTTGAACAATGTGGTAATATTCTCTATAAGTGTACTGGTTAATGGTTGTAGTTTCAGCCACATCCTTTGTTCTTTTGATTTCGGAAAGTACCCGTTGCTTGATTTGCAGGTGTCGGATATTATCAAGTAATTTATTCTTGGCAAAGCGAAACAAATAGTTTTCTATTGACTCAATTTCAGGCAGTTTTTCTCGGGTTTCCCATATTTTTATAAATATCTCCTGCAGGATTTCTTCTGTTTCTTCCTTGGATTTGGTAAACAGGAAAATGTAACGATATAAATTATTCAGGTGAGCGGTGTAAAGTTGTGTAAATGCCTGCCTGTTTCCGGTTGCAACCATAGCAAGCAAAACTTTCTCATCATATTTAGCGTTAATCAGCATGGTAGTTAGATATAAGAAACGGGAGACTGAAATAAAAAGTAATCCTATATGATTTTTTTTATTTTTTTAATACAAACTGTAAATTAAGCATTAATGTTTACTTCATTGTCCTGACCTGTCCATATCTTTTACTAATTGGCCTGTCCCAATAGCAAGTGGGATTTTAATTTTTTAACTGCCTTCTTTGCCCTGCCTTTATTTTTTGGATGGTTTCTGAAGGGTTGCCCCATTAATATGGGTCTCCCCGAAAAATCCAAACATTTACCCACACTGTATTGTAAGATGTGAACAGTAGTAAAAAAGCCCCGCAATGGCACAAAAAGTGTGCAAAGTGAGGCAGCAAAAATTCTGTTCAAATGTATTACAATCCATTGTTTCTGCAAAGCCCGTCTGTTCAGCAAGCTGCTTTTTTATCCACAGATTTGGGACAGTTGTATCAAAGTATTCCGTTTAAAGCATTGTCAGAAAAGATTGCTTCGCCTGCATATGAAAAAAGCGGACGTGGCCGCAAACCCTTTTTAAAAGCAGAAGGCGGTATTGCGCTGATGATATTAAAACATTATTTGGGACTGAGTGATGAGTTGCTCATTGAGCGGCTCAGTAAAGATTGGAGTATGCAATACTTCTGTGGTACACAATTAGGATTGCGCAGGATTAAAGACAAGAACCCGGTGAGCTGGTGGCGTGGCTGTTTAGGCCATCATTTAAACATTACTGAACTGCAGGCGGCGCTGATAGAAAACCGGAAGCGGCATATGGAACAAACCCATGTAACACTAATGGATGCCACTTGTTATGAAGGCCATTTGCGCTATCCTGCGGCAGTAAAACTTTTATGGGAGCGTATTGTAAAAGTCTATGACATTGTTCAGCAAAAAAGAAGGAGGCTAAAATTACGCAGCAGCCGCAGCAATTATGCAAAGCACAGGCAATTGTATATGCTGTATCAGCGCCGCCGGAAAAAAACAAAACGAAACGAAAAGAAATTGCGCAGGCAGTTACTCAAATATTTGTTGCGCCTGGTACAAGGGTTGGATGATTTGCAAAACAAGCAGCAGTTTACTTACAGTAACAAAGAGAAAAAGATACTTGCTGCTATAAAAACAGTTTATGAACAACAGCATGAATTATACCATTTATATTTACTAATTAGTTCAATTTAATTCAGCGAAGACATATGCAAACCCACAGGAGCTTTTAACCCTTGAGGAAGTGAGCATGGCGGTTGTTTCTGAGATAAAAGCGCTTACCTCATCCAAAGATTTATTCAGTCTGTTGGTAAACCTTCTTTTCAGCATTGCCCATATATTTTCAGCCGGATTCAGTTCCGGACTGCAGGGCGGCAAAAATATCAACCCGATATTTTCGGGTATTGTTAAGGACTTTGCTTTATGAAAGGCTCCATTGTCCAGCGCCAGTATTTTAAATTCTTCCGGGCGCTGCAATGAAAATTCATCAAGGAATATCTGGAAGCCGGCAGCATTGCAACGGGGCATTTCCAGCAAAAACTTATCGCCATTAATGGGGGAGAAAGCGCCAAACAGGTACAGGGTTTTAATAAGCCAGCACTTCCAGCACGGCATGCAGCAAAATTTTTTTGGAACCAATTTCAATAACAACCGGAAAGTTCAAGACAGTATCATTTTGGTAAAAGAGAAAGTTAAGTCCATTCTGTTCAATTTACTCTTTTATCCATAAAGTTTTATCGGGATAGGATTCCCAGGCTACAATACCGGAACCTTTTGCAAAGTAATATTTATAAACGCCGGGCAGTTTAAAAGAAGCGGTATCAAGTGTAATTGTTTGCACATTGGCAAATGTTCTGGAAGCGATGTTAAGTGAGCTGCTGAACAATGTTGAAGCCTTTCTTTGATTTTCAATAACAGCAAAACCCGTATCCCTGAGGGTGCCTGCATAAAAACGGGAGTTGTAACTGCCACTATGAACATCAAGGTTGGAAAGAACTCCGGTACCATCGCCCTTGGCATCGCTTTTAGTGGCATACACCTGCAGCTTTTGAAAATCGGTTCCTCCTGCATCAGTGCCCGTAATGGAAACATCTGCAAAGCATCCTTTACCACATCCAAACCCACCACCCGTTCTGCCTTCATAGGCTTCTGATTTTCTTACGGCACTGATACGAATTGTATCAGCAATACCTGCAGTGGTTTTAAAAATCAGTTGCTGGTTTTCCCGGTAAGGCAGCCACTGGTTAAACAGTTCATCGTTAAATGCAGCACAGGTTACTTTTTTACAGGAGCAAACATCACAACTGCTTATTCCAATCAAAAAAAACAATGTATGAAGATATAAAAGGCGGGTTTCTTCAATTGCATTACCATTCAATTTCGGGAAAGACCTGCCCACTCCTTAAAATGCTGCCTTTCAACCAAAAATATCTTTTCAGGTTTTTTGTGCGTTCACATTTATTCTCTAACTTAACCCTCCCAATAGCGGCCTTATCACCTGTATCATCAGCAATATCCCCAAAACCACCGTTGTACCATCATCAATGTTTGCATTTGTAACCATCTGCAGCAGCACTGCTTAACAAAAACTTCATCATCAGGCATCATTCAGTTTACACTGGCTGATTAGTTTGGCTATTTTATTGTTCATTTATAAACCAACTTTTATGTCTTTCAACTTGTTCGATTCAGTAAAGGGGCTATTCACCAATGAACTCATTGGCAAAGCCGCATCCATGCTCGGCGAAAACGAGAGCGGTATCATCAAAGCCATCGGCGGTACTTTACCAACAGTACTCTCATCATTACTGAGCAAATCATCTAACACAGATGGCGCTGCAGACATTTTTAATATGGCCAGAGAAGCAGCAGGCAGCGGTATCCTCAATAACATCGGGGGATTGCTGGGCAGCAGCGGCGGCAGTAATATGGGTGGCCTGTTAAACATGGCTTCCGGTTTGTTTGGCGATAAGCTGGGTGGTCTTGGTAAACTCATCTCCGGTTTTTCTGGTATTAAAGAATCATCAGCTGGTTCATTATTAAGCATGGCTGTTCCAACAGTGCTTGGTTTTTTGGGCAAACATTCGGCTGATAATAATCTCAATGCTTCCGGTCTTGCATCCATGCTCAGCAGCCAGAAAAATAATATCATGAGCGCCATGCCTTCCGGTTTAAATCTTTCTTCTTTAGGATTAGGTTCTGCTGGCGCCAATGTAAAAGAAATGGCAAGTGATGTAAAACGTGCAGCAGGCAGCGCTGTTGATGCAACACAGGAAAAAGCAAGTGGCGGTATGAAAGCCCTGCTTCCTTTATTATTAATTGCACTGGCGGCGCTGGCTATCTGGTATTTCTGGAGAAGCTGTAACAGTGGCGCTACCACAACCGGAACAGCAGATACCACTTCTAAAATAGAACAGAAGATTGATGAAGGAATGAATAAAGTAAAAGAAACCGTTGCTACCGTTGCCGGTAAATTAGATTCACTCACCGGTGATTTTATTTATGATCCGGGAAAGATGATGGACATCAGTTTACCCAATGGTGTTAAACTCAATGTGGGTGAATACAGTACAGAAGCAAAACTGTACAAATTCTTAAGCGATGCTTCTGTGATGGTGGATACTGTAAAAGGCAACTGGTTTGATTTAACCAATGTGCGTTTTAAAACCGGAAGCAGCATCATTACAACTGAATCAATGGCCCAGTTAAAAAACCTGGTGGCTATTGCAAAAGCTTATCCCAAAGCACAATTTAAAATAGGTGGTTATACGGATAATACGGGTGACAGTGTGAAGAATGTTGTACTCTCTCAAAAGCGTGCAGAAATGGTAGCAGCCGAAGTGGTGAAGATGGGCGCTGCCAAAGCTTCCATTGTGGGTGCAGAAGGTTACGGACCGCAATGGCCTGTGGGCGATAACAACACACCGGAAGGAAGAGCGATGAACAGAAGGGTGAGTGTGCGTGTAAAAGCAAAATAGTTCTCTTGTGGGTTTACAGATAATTATCAGAACAAATCCCTCTGCGGTTGCAGGGGGATTTTTGTTGGGCTGATTGAATATGTTTGGCGCAACTTGTTATGCCATTTACATTAAAACTATATTTTCATCCTTAACAAAGTAAGGGATATGTTCGGTCATTAGTAATAATGGTAAACAAAATCTACGTTAGTTCTTTGCGCTAACATTTTTTCGTATACAGGGAGATGACAATAAAATTATCATTTTAGAATAAAGACTGTTTCATATATTCAAATTGGTATTACTCATCATCATTCTTAAACCCAATCATGTATGCACTATTGGTTGAAAAAAAGAATTTCAGGTAAGACCTCAAAAGGCAACTGGTAATATTACCTGAGAACCAAAACAGTTCCTTTATGTTCGAACACTTCACCTGTTGCATCGCATAAAAGTTTTGCAGAATAGGTGTATGCACCAACAGGTGCCGGTAAGCCATTATAGTATCCATTCCAGCCGGCTGATGGATTATCAATACTAATATCTTTTCGTTCAAATACTTTGTTGCCCCACCGGTCAAAAATGGCAAACAATTTAATGAATGATGCACCATTGCCATGTATCATAAATACATCATTCACCCCGTCATTGTTGGGTGTAAATGAATTTGGGATAAATACTTTAGAACCGCCGCAAAGCACTCTTAAAGTAACGGTATCATAGGCAGCGCAACCTTGTACATTTGTTACTTTTACAATGTATTGAATGGTTTGGGTAGTTGTACTTATGGGCGAAGCACATTGTAAGCAGCTTAAAAAGTCTTTTGGACTCCACTCCCATTTTGTTATATCTGCGCTGGCAGTGGTTGTAAATTGATAAGGAGTACCGGGTAAAATTGCAGTATCAGCCCCTGCGTTTACAAATGGACGTTTATTAACCGTAAAGCTAATAGCAGCAGTATCCGAAAAGCAACCTTCGTTGTCATAGCCCACAACAGTGTAGGTAATATTAGCAAGAGGCCGGGCAATTACAGTTCCACTGCCGGTTGTATTTAATCCCTGTGTATTGCCAATCCATTTATAAGTGGAAGCGCCTGTTACTGACAAATCCACCTTATCTCCTTCACAAATTGTATATTTTTTTTGGGTGGTAAGTTTGAAAGGCTGAATTACCCTGAGCGTTAATGAATCAGTTTTTGCGCATCCGGCTTTACTGGTAACTTTTACTTTATAAGTTGTAGTTACAGCCGGCGATGCCATGGGCGAACTTGCAGAACTATTACTGAGGCCAATGCCCGGAGACCACTCATAAAAATCACCTCCTGATGCAGTTAATCGAACTGAAGTGCCTGCACACATTTTTAAACTGCTTGCTGAAAGTTGCACTACCGGCAATGGACTTACTGTAAGAAGATGCATAGCGGTATCATTACACCCATTGTTTGTTACAATTAACGTTACCGGGTAATTTCCTGCTTGTGAAAATACCAGTGCCGGCGGATTTTGTATGGCAGCTTTTTGCCCGTTTTTAAAATCCCAGTTCCATTGTACTCCGTTTGTAACGGATGCCCTGCCTGTAAATAAGACAGACTGACCCGTACAAACGGAATCTAATGCAGATACAGAAGCTTTGGCAGATTGATTAACAACAACCTTTTCAATTACTTCTTTGATGCAACCGGATTTTGAACGCACCTGCAAACTTACTATATAACTGCCGGGAGAACGGTATTTGAATACCGGATTGGAAATTACAGAAGTATCAGCAGGATTACCCGTACCAAACGTCCATTTGTAACTCAGAAAGCCGGGGTTATTGGCTGCTCCTATGCTGTAAACATCTGCATTAAACTGTATATTGGCTTCATTGCAGGCAACAGCAGGGATGCCTGTAATTTTTGCTGAAAGACTGTCAATAATAATTTTTTCAGCAGCAGGGAAAGCAACAGAACATCCATCTTCATTTCCACCAACTAATATCGGAGTATATAATCCGGGAGCTTTATAAATATGTGTGGCGTTGCTATCAGTTGATGTAAACAATGTGCCATCTCCAAAATCCCACAGAAAATCAGCAATGCCGGTTGAAGAAGCTTTAAAACGCACCTGCTGAGATGAGCATGCTTGTTTTGGATCAAAGTTCAGGGCCGCCTGTTGCCCTTTTACAATCACTGAATCAAAATAAGTTCCCTGTAATCCATTGTTACCATACACAAATAATCTTACAATATACTTTCCTGGTTTTGTATAAACATGTGATGGGTAGTTCACGTTGCCTGCAGTAGTTCCGTCACCAAAATCCCAGCGTACGCTCATATAGCCAACAGATGTATTTGAAAAACGGGCAATTACCGGCGGACAATTTGTATTTGTTGCAAACGAGGTGTTAACGCTAAATGCAGAATTAAAGTTTTGTACTGTAATAATCTTTGTGGCTGTTGAAGTACAACCTGATAACAGATCGGTTGCAGTTAATGTAACTGTGTAAGTACCGGCAACGGTGTATGTATAAAAGGGGTAGGCATCGGTACTGGAAGCAAGATTCCCAAAATTCCATTTATACTGTATATTATTACTGGTTGCCCAGTTATTGGTATTATTAAAGAAGTAAATGGCAGAATTTAAGGGTACGTTCGGGTTCGATACGCTAAATGCCGCTTTAGGACCTTTCACTACAACATTTCCTGAATAACTTGCAAAAGAGCTGATGCAGCCCGCCGCATCTTTTACTTTTAATGTAACAGTATAACTGCCGGGATTTTCATACAGATGCGTAACTGCACCACCCTGTGTGCGTGTTTCAATAACACCATCACCAAAATTCCATTCCCAGGATACAATAGGACTGGTGCCTGCGGCTTTGGAAGTATCTCTTAATACTACAGGTATTTTAAAACATTGATTGTCTGTAACAATTTCAAAACCTGCTGAAGCGCCATTGATTTTTAAAGTAATGTAATTGGATGTATCGGCACAATAATAAGAAGAGTTGCGGGTAATAAAACGCAGTTGTTTTTTACCTGCAGCAAAATTGCTGAGCGTTAACGAGATTGGAATTGGATGAAGAATACTGTTAAACAAATTGGGGTTGATAGTGCCCCTGAACTCCGTTCCATCTTCATACTCAATTTTTTCAAGAAAGGCACTTGCCCATATAAAAGGATTTTGAACCTGGTCAATATTTGAAAGAGTAACAGTTAATGGCTGATCAGGGCAAATTGCAATAGCGGGGGCAGTAAGTACAGGCGATTGCTTCTTATATACATCCACAAAAATAGAATCTTTAAGTGCACATGCTCCATTTGTAGCTGATAGTATTACTTTATAATAACCCGTTCCGGCATAATTGTGTGTAATTTCAGGTAAAAAAGATGTGTATGTGCGGGTGTTGCCATCACCAAAATTCCAACTCCATGAGGTTACATCTTTTGAAGCATCAAAAAATCTTACTGCGGTGCGGTTGCCATCACAGGTATTAAGAGCCTTGTCAATTTTTACAATGGGGGGCGTTACTTCAATGTAATCTGTTTTAATAACCGTATCAACACATCTTCCATAAAAGGTAAGCATCATGATGGTGTACTTGCCCGGGTTTTGAAACTGGTACTGAAATGAATTATAAGAACTTGAGCCTGCGTATTGCCCGTTTATATACCAGTATTGACTGGGTGGACTGTTACCTACCGGTGTGCTTCTGAAAAGCACAACACTATTGCCGCAAATTTTTGTTCCCGAAATGGAAGAAAAATCGTTTTTCGTTTTTTGTGTTACACGAATATTTGTAATATAGGCTGTTCCTTTACACCCGTTTGCCGTTGTATATTCAAGCCTCACATTATGATAACCCGGTGTTGAAAATGTATGCTGGGGAGTTAGCTCTGTTGAAGTAGTATTGTCAGAAAAAAACCATTGATATGAAACTACAGGATCCTGCGGCGCATCAATTCGAAACTTCAAAGTAATAGAATCACAAGCCTCCAGTACATACTGACCCGCAGATGAATATGTATTTACAATGGATACGGGCGGGGGTATAATAAAAACCTGTTTATAAGCATAAGCCTTACAGCCTTCCGTATTTGTTACAATTAACCCTGCCACAGGTGCATTGTTGATTGTTACATTTGTTGACTGCATTTGTGCAGTGCCGAGAAACTGTGAAACATTTGTACCATAGTTAAACCACCACTCCCTTGTTACTGTACTTTTTGATGTATCTGTCAACCGGACTTCAACCGGCGCCCCGCATTTACCCATTACCGTATCAAGAAAGCCATTAAGAACAGGAGTTGGTTTGATCCTGATCGTTTTTGTAATTGAATCACGGCAATTGTTTCCAAATGTATTTACCAGCTTTACATTATATTTTCCAGTGTCAGAATAATTGTATCTAAAACTAAAATTGTAATTAAAGGATGTACCATCGCCCATATGCCATTGTGTGGTTACGGGAGTGGGTGTGCTCAGCGGCAACAGGCGCACATCCGTTCCAAAACATACCTGAGATTCTTCAAAATTAAAATCTGCTTTAAATGATGCCACATTTACATAGTTCTGTAAGGTCTTAACAGATGTGCATCCATCCGTATTTGTAACTGTTAATTTTATGGTGTAAATGCCTTTTTGAGTATAAATATGTTTGGGGTCTTTTAATGTGGATGTATTACCATCGCCAAAATCCCATAAATAACTCAATGTACCCGGCCCCGCACTTTTATTGGTAAACTGTACCTCATCACTCAGGCGGCATAAAATTGTTTGGTCAACTGTAAAGTCTGCAATTAACGGAGGCAGCACATCAATAATATTATCCTTTGTAATTGTGCTGTAGCAGCCATGCTGATTCACTACCGTTAAACTTACGGTAGCTTTTTGCGCAGTTTCATAAGTATGATTGATGGATGTACTGCCCGGCTGGCTGGTGCTGCCATCACCAAAATCCCATAAATAGTTAATAATTAAACCATCGCCGGGGCTGGATGTACTGTTAAAATTAACCTGTAACGGGCTGCATCCTTTTACAGTTGAAAATGTAAATTGAGGAGATGGCTTTTTATAAACAGTTATACTTTTAGTTTTTACTGAAGTTTGGTTGCCATCTTTAACGGTGAGCCTGATCGTAAAAGTGCCCTCGGTATAATAAACAGCAGAAGGATTTTTTAATGCGGAAGTATTTCCATTGCCTAAATCCCATAAATACACTGCTGAAGGAGAAACACCTGAAGCAGCATCCGCAAAAGATACTTTAAGAGGAGCACAGCCTTGACCATTAGTTATTGAGAAATCAGCAACAAGCTGCGCCTCCAGCGTAAACGAAAGAAGCAAAAAAAACAGTCCGGCTGTAGTTTTGATCAGATGATTTTTCATTGTGTAAATCAGCACAATTATAATTCAAAATCTTTCAATCTGAAAGCTTTTTTGAATTAATTTAAGCAGTCAGTAAAATTGGTATTTTACCCCCTTAGCGCAAGTAAAAAATCAGAACTCCTTTCAACTCCTGGCGTAAGAATGAGACGCAGGTTTTTGTTCCGGGCTTCTTTTTTCGCTTCCGGATGAAAATAGTAACTGTTACCTGCCAAAAAAATTCTGTATTGAAAATAAATTCACTGGCGGGTCTCTGCCCGGACTTTACCGGTGAACGCAGTACCTGCCTTTGATGATAGCCAAACTCGCTGCAGACGATGATGGCGCTTTGCTGATTGAGATAACTGCTGCGGGCTACTGCCTTCGTAACATGGCAGCTTTGTAGTTTGTAGCGGCTGAATACCACAGTACCTGACTTATGCTCATTGCTATCTGACAATGCGCCTGAGAACGTTTTTATTTATTTACCTGCTCCTGAAAGAGTGACACTCTCTCTGTATTATCAATAATCATACTCCCTCGTCCATAAGTTCATTCTTACACCCAGGCCAAACAGCGTAGTGGTTTGTGCAGGGTCGCTGCCCCTGGTAAAACGGCGCAGCAATATATTGGCATCAATAAAAATATTTTCTTTGATTTCGTAACTGGCCAGGAAGCTGGCATTAATACCCGTGCTTTTTACACCCACCAGCAACGGATATCCGAACTCACGGAATCTTCCATCACCATTGCGGCGGAAAATATCGCTGCCAAAGTTTCTTCCATTGGCGCTGTCAAGGCCCTGTTTCCAGTATATCAAACGGGCCATTAAATTTAATTTACCCATGGGTTGATAACGAACTATCGCAATTACTTCATTAAAATTAGCGCCCAGCGGGTGTGCCAATGGCTGGTTATAATGGGTGTAATTGGAAACAGAATCAAAATGTGAATACGTAAACGGACGTACACGGTTGAGCTCCAGTTGCAGATCCAGATTTTTAATCTCTGCCACATCAATATACTTCACACCCAGTTGCAATCCTGTTTTATTGCCCCACCAGTTAGAAGAATCAGCACGGAGTTTTTTAAAATTAAATTCATCAATAAGCAACTGACCATAAGCCTGTACTTTCTTAAACAGGTTGGCTTTAAAATCGGCGCCCACCAGTGCATTATCAGCGCTTCCCAAATTTCCTTCAATACTGCGGAAAAATATAATGGGGTTCATGTAACTGAATTCAAACCTGTTTTGCCGTGCAAATATGATGCTTTCAAAAACGCCAATATTAAGCCAGGGCTTCAGGTTAATGCTCAAATGGTGCATAGTGGCATATTTCTTCGGAATTAAATTACTTATGCTGTTATTGTTAGCTCCGTTTTGGAGTTCCATAAATAAATTCTGATAATTAAATTTCCAGATGCGGGTGTTGATTTTTACAAAGAGGTTATTACCTGCAAAATCACTTAAAAACAAACTCCGGTAACCATTACCAATAAAATTACGGTCGTATCCTGCCTGAAAGTTGATGTATTTAGCAGCACGGAATGTAAAGTAGCCCCTTGCATCCATATAATCCACGCCGGTAGTTTTAAAGCTCTTGTAAAAATTAGCGCCGGGTACAGCATTATATCGTTTCACCACGTTTTGAAAAAACAATGGCCCCCGTTCCTGCACATCCATCACGCTGGCAGAAAAACCAACTTTATTACCAATACCGCCACGCACACTCAGGCCACGCTGGTTAATAAATAAATTTTGTCCTGAGTTGCTGGCATCAAACATTTGCCGGTAATTAAACACAGGATTAATCACCACAAAAAAATCATCACCATATTTTTCAATCATTCCTGCAGGTGTGGGGTACAGTTTTTTCAGGAATAATTTTTTGCTGTTGAAAACAGCTCTGTCGCCCTTATACCATTCCTGGTTGTTTAAATAAAGACTGCGTAAGTTGTACCGGTCTGTTTTACTCAGAACAAGCGGCGTATCGGTATTATAAAAAAGTGGTTTGATGCCCAGCATAGAGTCCACCTTTGCACCCAGGAACTCTACTGCAAAACGACGGTCGTATGGTTTGGTTACAGTAAAGTTGAGATCAGAAACAGCGCCGGTTTTTATTTCAAGACGGTCAATAAAATGGATATGTTTGGATTGTTGTGGCAGGTAGGTACTTTGCGCCTGCGCAAAAAATGAACACATTAAAAAGAGGATGCACAAACAGCTTTTAGTAAATTGCATGCGGTAGTATTTAAAAGTAAAAATAAGTTATGCAGGATTATTTGATAAAAAATTGTTCCCTTGTAAATGAAGGAAAAATTACAATAGCGGATGTGCTGGTAAAAAACAGCCGTATTGAAAAAATTGCATCTGTTATTACCCCCTCATCAGCAGTTACTGAAATAAACGCTGAAGGCAGGTATTTATTTCCCGGTGTTATTGATGACCAGGTGCATTTCCGTGAACCGGGGCTCACATATAAAGGCAGCATTTATTCTGAAGCCAAAGCAGCGGTGGCAGGTGGTGTTACCAGTTTTATGGAAATGCCCAATACCATCCCCAATGCGTTGAATTTAGAGTTACTGGAAGAGAAATACAGGATTGCATCACAAACATCACCTGCCAATTATTCTTTTTACATGGGCACCAGTAATACCAGCGCTGATGATACACTGATGGCCAATAAGCATAAGAATAATATTTGTGGTATTAAAATATTTATGGGCGCCAGCACCGGCAATATGCTGGTGGATAATTATAATACACTGGATAAAGTGTTTCGTGAAAGTGAAATCCTTATTGCCACGCATTGTGAAAGTGAACCCATCATTAAAGCCAATTATGAACGCATCAAAGCCCTTAAGCACGAATTAACACCATCAGATCATCCGCTGATACGTGATGTGGAAGGATGTTATGAATCATCCCTTATGGCTATACAAATTGCAAGACAATACAAAACACGATTGCATATTCTGCATATTACCACTGCACGGGAATTGGAGTTATTTGGTAATATGATGCCGTTACAAGAAAAACATATTACCAGCGAAGTATGTGTGCATCATTTACACTTCACGGCTGATGATTATGAACGCCTGGGTTACCAGATCAAATGCAACCCCGCCATTAAAGCAAAAGAAAACAAAGAAGCTTTGTGGAAAGCCCTGCTGGATAACCGTATTGATGTAATTGCCACCGATCATGCTCCGCATACCTGGCAGGAAAAACAGGGGGCTTATGAACAAACACATGCAGGGCTGCCGCTGGTGCAGCATCCGCTTTTACTCATGCTTCATTATTATAAAGAAGGAAGAATTTCGTTAGAACGTATTGCAGAAAAAATGAGCCATGCGGTGGCAGAATGTTTTCAACTGGTTGAACGGGGTTATATACGTGAAGGTTATTATGCTGATTTGGCGCTGGTGGATTTAAATACCCCGTCAACTGTAACCAAACAAAACATTTTATACAAATGCGGATGGAGCCCGCTGGAAGGGTTTGAATTTCCTGCAACCGTAACTCATACATTTGTAAACGGCAATCTGGTTTATGAAAACGGAACAGTAAATGAATCTCATAAGGGTTTGCGGTTGAAATTTGACCGGTAGTCATTCATTGAATGAGAAAACCACACAATCAAGCTCAATCACAAGTTTTCTCTTCTCTGAAATGACATCAGCAACATGGAAATAGATAAAGTAACATACTACGACCTTTCAATTCTTAACAGGGAAGAAGAATATTCTTTACTGCACCGCATTAATTTTTGTACTACTGCCGGAGGAACTGAACGGTTGCAATACCTCTTAACACACCCGCTGCGGAGTGAGCAGCAAATACTGCAAACACAGGAAGCCATTACACAAATTGGTTCAGTAATGAACCAATGGCCCAAAGAAATCACCAATGGCACGTTACTGGTGCTTGAAAAATTTTATGGTTACCCGTTTGATAAAATACCCAACAGCTATTCTCCTGTTCCGGCCTTTTTATACCAGGTATTTGATACGCCCGATTTCAGTTTGGTTCGCTATACAGTGGGGTATTTTATTGATTTTTTAAAAGGCATCAGTAAGCTCAGGCAATTGTTGCAAACTGAGTTTGGTTCGCCTGTTGTTTCAGCTATTGTTGCGGAGATAGATAAAAAATTACAGGCATCTGTTATACGGCACATCATTACAGAAAAATCAAAAAAACTTCCGCCTGCAAAAATGCTGCGTTATGGTCATTACCTGCGTTATGAGTACAAACAGGAAGCAGAAAGGCTGATGCAGTTGTATCATCAATTAGATGCTTATTACAGTATGTCCATGGCGGTGCAAAAATTCAATCTTCATTTCCCAACAGTGAAAGAATGCAATGAACCGAATATACAAGCCAAAGGTTTATACCACCTGCTGCTGCAAACACCCGTGGCTTATGATGTTACACTCAACCCGCAAACCAATTTTATTTTTTTAACCGGAGCCAATATGGCCGGCAAGAGTACATTTATTAGAGGTGTGGGTTGTGCAGTTTATCTTGCACATGTGGGTATGGGTGTGCCTGCACAACATATGCAACTGAGTTTGTTTGATGGTTTGCTGAGTAATATACAGGTACAGGATAATATTGTTAAGGGCGAAAGTTATTTCTTTAATGAAGTGCAGCGCATCAAGAATACGGTAATAAAAATTACAGATGGCCGCAAATGGCTGGTGCTCATTGATGAATTATTTAAAGGCACCAACATACAGGATGCCATGCATTGCAGCAGCGCCGTGATCAAAGGGTTGCTGAAAATAAAAAACTCACTGTTTATTCTTTCTACACATTTATATGAAATTGGTGATGAACTGAAAGTGTATCCCAATATCAGCTTCCGTTATTTTGAAACAACAGCCACTGATGAGCAATTGCAGTTCAGCTATCAACTAAAAGAAGGCATTAGTAACGACCGCTTTGGGTATTTGATATTAAAAAAAGAAAAAGTGGTGGAAATGCTGGAGAAGTTGTAGTTATTGACGATGATGTGAATTGATTGATGCCATGGAAAACGGAACGATGAAACGAGCTCCGTCCCGAAGCTTCGTCCGGGATTTCGCTTCGCTCAACAAATACGCCGCCATTGGCACAAATGCCGGTAACAAAAAAAATATTACCTTGTTTGTACCAAATGAACTTCTAATAATAAGAACTGATTTACCAACCATGCTTGTAAAAACCTTTGGAAGCGCTGTGTATGGAGTAAATGCCATTACTATTACTGTTGAAGTGAATAACAGCAGCGGTCAAAAATTTTTTATGGTGGGGCTGCCGGATAATGCGGTGAAAGAAAGTGAACACCGTATTGAAAGTTCATTAAAAACTTCGGGTTATTTTTTTCCTCGTACAAAACTCATCATTAATCTTGCCCCGGCTGATATCCGTAAAACAGGTACCGCTTTTGATTTGCCCATTGCTATGGGTATTCTGGGCGCTTCACAGCAAATTGATAATGCAGAAAAACTTTCTGACTATGTGATTATGGGTGAATTAAGCCTTGATGGAAGTTTATTGCCCATTAAAGGCGCTTTGCCCATTGCCATACAGGCCCGCAAAGAAAATTTTAAAGGATTGATTTTGCCGAAACAAAATGCAAGGGAAGCAGGTATGGTAAACAACCTTCAGGTATATGGTGTGGAGCATATAAACGATGTGATTCATTTTTTCAGGGACGAGACTTCTTTGCAGCCCACAGTTGTAAACACAAGAGAAGAATTTTTTAATGCCCAGTATGATTTTGAATTTGATTTCAGTGATGTAAAAGGGCAAAGCAATATCAAACGTGCTTTGGAAATTGCAGCAGCAGGCAGTCATAATGCCATTTTAATTGGCCCGCCCGGCGCCGGTAAAACCATGCTGGCAAAACGCTTACCCACCATTCTGCCACCATTGAGTTTGCAGGAAGCATTGGAAACAACAAAGATTCACAGTGTGGCGGGTAAGTTACCGGAGAATGCCACTTTAATTTCAAAACGTCCCTTTCGTTCGCCGCATCATACCATTAGTGATGCGGCTTTGGTGGGCGGTGGCACCAATCCTCAGCCTGGTGAAATATCACTGGCGCATAATGGCGTGTTGTTTTTAGATGAATTACCGGAGTTTAAAAGAACGGTGCTGGAAGTAATGCGCCAGCCCATGGAAGAAAGAAGGGTTACTATCTCCAGGGCAAAAGTGGCGCTGGACTTCCCTGCGAGTTTTATGCTCATTGCTTCAATGAACCCCTGCCCCTGCGGATTTTACAATCATCCCGAGAAAGAATGTACCTGTCCGCCGGGTGCTGTGCAGAAATATCTCAATAAAATTTCCGGGCCCCTGCTGGACAGGATTGACTTGCATGTAGAAGTTACACCCGTACCTTTTAATGAACTCTCCAAAAAAGAAAATTCAGAAACATCTAAATTTATAAGGGAGCGAGTAATGGCTGCACGTGAACTGCAGGCAGAACGGTATAAGGATGCTGATGGAATTTATGGCAATGCACAAATGACCAGTAAAATGCTCAAAGAAATTTGTGTGATATCGCAGGCAGGGCAAACATTGTTAAAAGCAGCAATGGATAAACTCAATCTTTCAGCCAGGGCTTATGACCGCATTTTAAAAGTGAGCCGTACCATAGCAGATTTAGCCGGCAGCAGCGATATAAAAGTGGAACACCTGGCAGAAGCAATTCAATACAGAAGTTTGGACAGGGAAGGCTGGGCAGGATAACAATTATGCAGCAATTTGTTCTTCGGTTAGCATTGAACCTCCTTTAAGCTTTGTGTTACTTTGTTGTCCAAAAGAAGTAAGAGCTTTATATAATTGTAAAGCGGTTTGAACGAAAGTGATGTACAGTACAAAAAAGTCAACTGCAAGAGATGCATTACGAACGTAAAATGCATCCCATTTATAGCGCTGAATAATGCTCAGATCATTATCAGTAGGGCCACGGAATCCTTTAATTTGAGCCAACCCGGTGATACCCGGCTTTACGAGACTTCTAAAGGAATAATTATCCACAACACGGCTGAAATTCTGGCAATCTTTGTGCATGTGGGGTCTTGGCCCAACAATACTCATGTGCCCTAAAAGAACATTAAAGAATTGTGGTAATTCATCAATATTGGTAATACGTAGAAAATGTCCGATTCTTGTAATACGTGGGTCGTTTTCTTTTGCCTGCTTAAAATCTGCTTCAATGTTTACATGCATTGTTCGAAACTTAAGACATCTGAATGATTTATCAAACCGACCCACCCTCGACTGGGAGAAGAATACAGGGCCACGGGAGTAAAGTATGATGATTAATCCAACAACCGGTATCAACCATGAAAGAATAAAAGTAATAATCAACAGAGATATTACAATATCAATCATTCTTTTAAGCAAAATGAAAGCTTTCCCGTTTTTTACGTAATTTTTTTTACCATTCAATAAATAACTATCTGTGGCTTTAAGGTGGGTTTGATGGTGATTTTTAATCATACTAATGATAGATGCTACGCTTTGCGGTTTATTTTTCCTGCTATCCCTTCCCTTTATATTTATATTAGCCTGGGGGCACAAAAATAGGCGAAAAAAAATCTTATAAAAAAATATTTCTTGCATATACTATTCAAAAAAAAGACACAAAATTTAAATTTGACCCGTTTTAGTGAAAAAACGCTGCATCACCCCAAAAAAAAATGCTTTAAAAAAGATTATTATATAAATGCAGACTATTTTTACTTTATTTAAACATGCTAACTCGCATTTTAATTATTGCATTTTTAACCGGAACCGCACAAGCTTTTTCTTTTTTTTGTTTAAAATTTTTATCCGCAACCGTCAGCCCGGAAAATATGAGCTTTATTGCTCAGGCAGATTCGTCATTGCAACTCATGCTAACGATTATTGCTTTAGGGTTGCAATCTGCAGCAATCAGAAATATTGCACAATCAGAAAACTGGAAACAGGAGTACAGAATTACACAATCAGCAAGGGGTACATTATCAATCTTTCTGTTTGTTTTTGCTATAAGCGCCTTTTTTCAGCCTGCAAATATTATTTTTTTACTGGCCCCCTTAATCGCTTTTAGTGGCGATTATGCATTATACGCTGTTGGCAAACCAATAGCAGGGGCAGGTGTTGCATTTGTAAGATTAGTTGTGCCCTATAGCTTTGTGTTAGTAATTGCTGCCACTAGCCCAGAGAGTAATATAATGTTTGCTTTTGTAACAGGGTCAGCGGTTGCATATATACTTACTAATCTTTTTATTTCCAGGCACCTGCAAACTCGGTTGTTCTACAAACCGGGCTTCCCATACTTAAAACTGTATTTGAACAGCCTTCCGCTGGGTTTAGTATCTCTTTGTCTCTACTTCATTGGGCTGGGTATTGTTCTGATTATGCCTTTTTTTTACCCTGATTCAACAAGAGCAGTTGTATTTGTAGGGCTCAAATTTTATATAATATTTAAAGGAGTGTTAAGAATTATTCACCAGGCATTTATAAAAGAAATGATGAATGATGACATATGCCTTAAAGTAGATCAGCTTTCAATTTTGTTTGCTATCATATATGGCAGCTCGTTTTTCATTTTTCCCTTATCAGTTATTAAATTTTTATTTGGAGAGCGCTATTTACAATACACCGGTTTCTTTAACATAATTGGCATTGCAGCCCTTATGTATTCCTTTTTTTTAAGTATGGCCACAAAATCTATGCTATTGAAAATGGACAAACAATATACTCTTGTAACTGCGATGGCAGCAACTGTTTCACTTATGCTTTGTATTATTTTCAGTTTTTTCAATACTTCACCGCTATCGGTCGGCGCAGCAATATTTATTGGTGAACTCTTATGGATGCTGGGGTTAATAAAGATTAATTATCAAAAAGACCGTGTTATAAAAAGACTTGTATTTTCTGGTGAAGTAATATTATTAACGCTCATCCCTTTTTCGGCCCGTTATTTGTTTCAAGACAGGGAAATCACATATATTATTTCTTTTGTTCTGCTTACAGCCTTAATTTTACACTTAAAATTCACTAAAAAGGGTTTGGCATTAATATTTTTTTTAAAAAAATGGAGAAACTAAGCACCAACTGTATTCTTTGCGAAAGTATAAGTACAAAATTGATTGAAACAATAAATACCCGGGCAATTGCTTCATTGTACAGAAAAAGAGCAAATGCAGATGTAACCAGGTTTTTTTTCAGCCCCGAAATAAACCTCATGAATTGCGAAAACTGCGGTTTGAAATTTTACACACCTCAAGCTGCCGGTGATGGAGAGTTTTACAACAAATTACAAAATTATAAAGGGTACTATCTTAAAGAAAAGGCTGAATTTCAGGAAGCATCAAAATATATAAGTAATACAGACGATGTACTTGAAATTGGCTGTGGTGAAGGATTGCTTACAAATTATATATCTTACAAAACTTACACTGGGCTTGAGTTTAGCGACAAGGCTATTATAACAGCAACCGGTAAAGGGTTAAAGGTAACAAATGAAAGCATTGAAGTGCATGCTATTAAAAATGCAAACAAATACGATGTTGTTTGTTATTTCCAGGTTCTATAGCATGTTGAAAACCCCGGCAAGCTTATACGAGAGTCGGTTAAATGTTTAAAACCCGGCGGCACATTAATATTTGCAGTGCCAAGTGAAGATTCATTTATCAATTACGCTGTTAACTTCTATTTAAATATGCCGCCACATCATGCTTCCCGCTGGCCTGATGCCACTTTTTATAAAATTGAGGCTTTATTCAATCTTACACTTACCAAATTGTTCCATGAAAAACTAGACAACACACATCGCTTGTTTTACTTAAAAACAAAACTGAATACACAGATCCGCAGATTGGTTGGTTTAAATTTTAAAAGCGCCGACATTTCTTTTCGGGGTAAATTTATTCACATTGTTTCTTCCTGTATTTCTTTTTTTTCAAATATTTTTTTTAAATCAACGAATAAGACGGGGCAAGCCGTTATGTTAGTTTATAAGAAAAATCGCAGGCCTGAATAGTTAATCTGTCAGCTTTTTTGATTTTAAGTTCAGTTACTATCAGCCTTTTATTCAAAATCTATACTTTTTAGGTTAGAAAAAATAGTTATGCTATAATTTATGTACAGGAAATTATTCTCATACTTCAAAAACCAGAGTTTCCAGCCAGGTATATTGTCCATTTTTATTAACCCGTTTTTTTTTATCAGGCAATCATTATACAAACATATCAGGTTCTTTGCTCCTGCGCTTTCCGGCAGGTTACTTGATTTTGGCTGCGGCCGTAAGCCTTATCAAACCCTTTTTTCCGTAACCGATTATATTGGAGTAGATATGGAGCAAACCGGCCATAATCACGCCAATTCTGTGGCAGATGTATTTTATGATGGCAAGCATATCCCGTTCCCCAATCATTATTTTGATTCAGTTTTTTGCAGTGAAGTGCTGGAGCATATATTTAACCCCGATGAAATACTGGCAGAACTAAGCAGGGTAACAAAGCCTAAAGGGCATATTCTTATTACTGTTCCTTTTTGCTGGAACGAACACGAAATGCCATACGACTATGCCCGCTACAGTACATTTGGCATTACCCACCTGCTGCAAAAACACAACTTTACAATTCTTGAATGCAGAAAAAGCGGCAATTTTGCAAGAGTAATGTTTCAATTGTGGGCTTTGTATTTTTTTGAACTTTTTAATAAACTTGGAAAAACCGGCTATATCCTTTCTATGGTCTTAATTATGCCTGTAAATTTACTGGGCAGTATTCTTTTAATCGTCCTGCCAAAAAATAAGTCAATGTATTTTAATACTGTTATCATGGCCGAAAAAAATATATAAGCAGCTGGTATGATTAAAAAAATACATATTGCTAACTTCTTTTTTTTTCTTGCAATATGCTATATTATATCGCCATGGTTTTTTGAAAAAAAATTTTTTTTTAATGAGCTTATTTCTCTTTCGGGTTTAATGATTCTTTTATATAAACGATTCAGGATTGGTAATGATATTGTGAGTTTTTGTATTGTTGCCCTGTTGTTATTAGGCGGCCTGCATGCTGTTGTTTCGTTTTGGCGTATGGATAAGCTTTACTATTACCTGCGTAACCTGGTAATTGTATATTCAATGTTTTCTTTTTTTGCAGGTTATTATTTATTAAAATACCTGCCTGCATTTATCAAAAAAATAAAAAAAATCTTACAGGTTTATATTATATTTTTTCTCTTTGCCCCGGTATCGCAGTTTTTTTTTGAACGTTTTGGTGTTGCTACCCTCTTCCCTGCTGTACTTAAAAAAAATATGCATGGCAGTTTTCCTGTTCTCATTAGCCTTAATATAATTTATGCAATTACTTACAGCTCCTCAACGGCAATGCTAATAGCCTGTTTTTACATATTGGTACTTTTGTCACCGGGATATAAATTTTTTGTGCAATTGATTGCAATTGGCTTTGTTTTATTTGCCGGTCTTTTTATTTACCTGATGCCAAATCTGAATCTCATCAACGAAGGTTATACAATTTATAACCAGAATCCGATATACAGGGTTATTGAATCACACCCCCTGTTAAGCATAGATGGCAACAGCACATGGCGGCTGGTACTATGGAACCAGGTACTTGCCGGCCATTTTCCGGGTAATATTGCTGGTATTGGTTTTGGAACCCCTCTTTTCGATTATTTTCCTGTGTACGAAATTGAAAAATTTAATACATTACCGTATGTAGTTGGTGCACATAACTCTTACATTTACCTTTTTGGCAGGATGGGTATTGTTTACCTGTTCATTACCATTGTTATGTATAACTTTATTATTCGTGAATATTTTTATTACAAATCATTTTATTACCACAATGGGACTATTCTGGTTTTTTGGAGTTTTTTTGCAATATCACTCATTGCGTTTTTTAATCCGGTTCTTGAATCGCCTATATTTTCCGGTTCTTACTGGTTAGTACTGGGCTTCCTGGCAAAAGCAATTCATAACAGGATTTACATGCAACAACAAATATCATAACGGTTTGAAAATCCTTTTTATACATAATACTTATCAGCAATCGGGCGGAGAAGATGTGGCAGTACAAGAAGAGATTAAACTTTTACGGCAGAAAGGCCATATAGCTGAAGCGGTGTATTTTGACAATTCAGGCATTCAGTCAGCATATTCAAAAATAAAAGCAGGGTTGAGAGCTGTATATAATCAAGGATCCTTTTCAATCATTAACAATAAAATAAAAGATTTCGGCCCCGATCTTATTCACCTGCATAATCTTTTCTTTACTGCTTCGCCTTCTGTTTTATATGCCGCAGCAAAACATCACATTCCTGTTGTGGCTACTATTCATAACTACAGGCTTGTTTGTGCAAATGCCTTACTTATGCGAAATCATTCCCCCTGCGAACTGTGTATAAATAAGACTTTTCCTTTGGCAGGAATCATTCATGGTTGTTACCGTTCGTCTGTTATTGAATCTGCACTGGTAACTACAACTACCGGGTTACATAAACTGGCAGGCACCTGGAGAAAAAAAATAAATCAGTACATAGCACTTACTCCTTTTGCAAAAGAAAAGCTGCTTCATTCATCATTACAAATTCCCACCGGCAAAATAACAGTAAAGCCAAATTTTGTACCAGATTATGGTGAAGGAAATACAATCCGTGAAGATTTTTTTCTCTTCGCCGGAAGGTTGTCATTTGAAAAGGGGGCAGAAATAATGCTACAGTCTTTTTCACAATTACCACATATAAAGCTTGTTGTTGCCGGAGATGGCCCGGAAAAGGAAAGATTAGCAACAAAATTCGGATCATCAACAAACATAACCTTTGTGGGCAAAAAGCCGGCTGAAGAAATTATATCACTGATGCAAAGATGCAAAGCTTTGATTTTTCCATCTATTTGGTACGAAGGGCAGCCTTATACTATACTTGAGGCTTTTGCAACCGGAACACCGGTGATTGCTTCAAAGCTTGGCGCCATGGAATCTTTGATTAAGCATGAATTAAACGGGCTTCATTTTACTCCAGGTAACAGTAACGAACTTTGCTGTGCCGTAAGAGCATTTAATTCGCTTACCGATAGTGGCGCCTATTATAATAATGCAAGAAAAACTTATTTGGAAAATCATCATCCTGATGTTCATTATGCAGAAATAATGAAAATTTACACTGATGCGATTACTAACAAACAATAACTATGGATCAAAAGTTGAAAATTATCAGCTTACAGGTGAACAACATCAGTTTCGGAGAATGTCTTGAAAGAGTGTCGAATCTCGGGTTTACAAGAACCCCTTCGTTTGTATGCTTTGTAAATGCTCACATGGTGATTGAAGCATGGAACAGTAAATTGTTTTTACAACAACTCAACACTGCCACTTTGATTTTAGCAGATGGGAAACCCGTTGCCAAAGCATGTTATTGGTTGTATAAAAAAAAGCAGGATCGTATTGCAGGAATGGATTTCCTGCCGGCTCTGCTCAATTATTTAGATAACAAAAAAGATGCAAGGCTTTTTTTACTTGGCTCTGCCAAACTTGTTTTAGATTCAATCAAAGAAAAAATAAATTCTTCATTTATCAATATACAAATTGCAGGTGCAGTATCGCCGCCTTTCAGAGCCCTTACAAATGATGAGCAGCAACAACTAACCGAACAGATCAACACCTCAGGAGCAAATTTTGTACTGGTTGCGCTGGGGTGCCCCAAGCAGGAAAAATGGATGGCGGAACACTATAAAAAGATAAACGCCGTGCTGCTGGGTGTTGGCGGGGCTTTTCCTGTTTTTGCCGGCATCCAAAAACGTTCACCACAATGGATGCAAACGTATGGACTTGAATGGTTGTACCGTTTACTGCAAGAACCCAGAAGGTTATTAAAGCGGTACCTTGTTACCAATACAATTTTCCTGTTTCTATTTTTGAAACAATGGCTTTCCTTATATTCAGGCAAAAATGAAACTGCGTAAGGAATTATACAGCCCCGTTTACCAGAGAAAAGTTTTGACGGTTTTATGTATTGGACTGGCTGTTACGCTTGTTTGGTGGCCATTACTTAATTCAGTGATCGGGCTTTTTCTTTTGGGCTTCTGGTTGATTATTTGTAAAAAAGAGTTTTCTATCAATAGTAAAAAAGGGAAATTGATGCTCCTCTTTATGAGTATTTACATAGTTGCCTTATTCGGAGTTTTTAATTCTTTCAATATTGGGGAGGCAATTTTCAAAATACAGCAAAAATCGGCTTTGGCTTTATTTCCGTTAGTATTTGGCACCACAAGATTGCTTGCAGTGCAAGATGTTAAACGGGTGTTACTATGGTTTTCATTTTCAGTTTTTTTCATGTGCATTTTTCTTCTTGGTAACGGAGTAATTCATTATTTACAAACCGGCAGCGCCAGCCATTTACATGGTTATGAATTAAACATTTTTAAAAGTGCAAGCCCTATTACTATTGCTTTGTTTTGCTTATTTTCAGCAATATTTCATCTTTTTTTGTTAACCGTTCAGAAATACAAAATAAATAAGCAGTCTTTCCTGATTCATATGGTTGCCATTTTTTTTTATGCCGGCTTTCTTTTTTTGTTTGGGAACCGAATGACGATTCTGCTGCTTTGTATTTCTTTCCCTGTTTTTATCATAAAACAATTATCCGCACCAAAAAAGAAACTGAGCATTTTATTACTCTTTGTAATGCTTGTTGTTGCGGCTTTAGTTAAAAACCCATCTTTAAAAAATCAAATTACAGAATTCGCCCATCTGTCATCGGCCACACTGATACAACTTGATACAGACAGCTCACTGGGTAAATCCTGGGGCGGCATCCCGTTAAGGATTGCAATATGGAATTGCAGTTGGGGTCTGATACAAAAAAATTGGATTGCCGGAACAGGTACAGGTGATGTGCAGGATGAATTACAAAGTGTTTACGAACAAAGAAAATTTTATTTTGCATCAAGGTACAACAGGTACAATGCTCATAATCAGTACTTACAGCAGTTTCTTGCAAATGGCATTTTCGGCTTTGTTATCTTCGTTTTATGCATTGTTGTTCCCTTGTTTTTTACGTTTTCCCATCAGACTACAAGGGGGCTTTATCTTGCCTTTTTAATCATTTTTGCATTTGTATGCTTTTCAGAATCTTTTCTTGAAATAAACAAAGGAATTGTTTGGTATTCTTTTTTTAATTCGATATTTGTGTTTTCAGAAAACAAACCAAATTAAATATATGGGTCCGGTTCAAAAAAATACGTCTGAAGAAATTGATATAATTTCTTTCTTGCAGCCAATTGGCAGCCTGATGAAGAAAGTGTTTATGTTTTTTGCAAAGCAGTTGTATAAAATATATAACAATGCGCTGCTTTTTTCATTAATCACCGTTGCGTTTTTTGTAATTGGTTTTTCGCTACGCTTTTTTCTGCCAAAACAATATCAAACCACCGCTATTTTTGTAACACATGAATTGCCTGCAGAAGTATGTTCACTTGAGCTGGTGAGTCTTAACGAGTTAATGAGTAACAGAAGCAATGTATTACTTGCCAACAGGCTTCAAATAAGTTTAGAGGCGGCCGATGCGATCCGGTCAATTAGCGCCACAGTAAAAAAGGATATTTTATTTGCCAAAGAGAAAAATGCCGATACATCAAATCACTTATTAGATATCTCAAATCACTTATTATTGATAACAATTCGCCTGAGTTACCCAAAGTTTATTGATACGGTGCAAAACAGCCTTGTTCGTTTTCTTGAAAATAACCCCTATTCTGTAAGAAGAAAAGAAATTAAAAGGACTTCCTTGAACTTGCTGAAGGCAAACCTTTTAAAAAAAGCTCAAAGTCTTGACAGTCTAAAATCAATTGTTAACAGCAGCATTGTTCCAAGAAGTTCGGGGCAAGGAATTATTCTGGGAGAGCCGGTTAACCCGGTAAGTATTTACCAGGCTGAGATTACTTATTATAAAGAACAGTTAAAAGTTGATGAAGAATTGGCTTTAATTGAAAATATTGAAGTTGTTCAGCCGTTCTTGAAAATAAACATTTCAAACTACCCGAATTATAATGATATTTCCTTATATTTTCTATTTGGCGGGGCTATTTTTGCATTTATATATGTGTCTATCAGAGGCAAGAAATAATTGATTGTTATCAGCAGCAAACTCTTAACGGGTGGTTTGCTGATAGCTGTAAATTTCCTAATAAAAAGATTTTACCCTTTTTATTTCACCTTAAAAAACCACCGCCTTGGGCGGTGGTGATGTCCTTTGGGCTTTGCCTGAATTTAATACTGCATAATCAAATTCGCATATTCATTTCAATCTTCACATGTTTTAAAGAGGGCTTTGCCCGATACTTTCAACGAGGCTGTCTCAAAAGTAAAATGAAGGCTTTGAGAATCGCATAAACGAAAACTTTCTCCATCACCTTACCGAGTAAAAAGAGGCTGTCTCAGACTTTTGAGACAGCCTCTGGTTGAGTTTTTTATGATGCCTGACGAAACCGGTTTTTCAGCCATATTCTAAATTCTCCAACTGCTTTTTTTGAATCATATTTATGTGATTACCATTGGCAAACGCTGTTAAAAGCAAAAACTACAGGAAAAAGAGCAACATCTGCCACATTATAAAAAGAACTCCTTATATTTCGTTTTATACTGCTCATTCTTAAAAATACAGGTAATTTCAGGAGGGAAGATAACTTGATAAATTTTTAAACCCAATAAAAAACACCCCCGTTCAATATCAAATTTTTAAAACCAAACTGGCAGGGGGCAGCTATTCCCTTTTTCTCCATCTTTGTAACCGGTATAAAGCAAACCGGTCTTTCGGAATGAATAACCAGTTTCACGAAATCAATAATTTTTTTGATAAGATTTATATTATCAGCATTGCACGTGCAACAGAGCGTCATGAAAAAATAGAAATGCACCTGCAGGGGCTCAATTATGAGTTATTCATGGGTGTTGATAAAAATGACCTCAGCATCTCAACCCTTATTAAAGAAAACATCTATGATGATATACTCGCCCGCAAACATCATTTATGGAAGCAACCCATGATAACCGGGCAAATTGCCTGCGCCTGGAGCCATAAAAAAGTTTATGAGCAACAGCTTACCAACCGTTATAATAAAATACTGATACTGGAAGATGATGTAATTATTCACCAGATAGGAATTGATTTATTTCCGCAGATGATAGCTGAACTGCCAAAAGACTGGGAACTGCTTTATTTTGATTATCACAAGCGAACTGAAAAAAACAAAAATGCCTGGTACCGCACCATGGTGTATTTGCTGCAGCATTATGCAGGCAGGCTTAACTGGAGCCCGGCTATGATTGCCAACCTGTATGCAGCTCCCTACTCTGCCCATCTCAAAAAAGCAGGCTTTCATGAATATACAAGCGCTTATGCCATTACTTTAAGCGCTGCTGAAAAATTACAGAAACTGCAAACACCGCTTTCTTTTATTGCTGATAACCTGCTGGGCTATGCCATTACCAATAAAATGATCAATGCTTATTTAAGTGTACCTAAATTGTTTGAGCAGGAATCACAGCAACAGGGAGGCAATACCTATTCATATGTTACAGACAGCTACGACAATGGTTTGTAATTTTCATAATTGAATGTCGTAAATTCACATCTTGCTTTTTTAAAATAACATTCATGAAAATTTTATTTAAATACCTGGCGCCCTATAAATGGCTGGTGGCGCTTACAATGGTTCTTGCAGCAATTAATATTGGTTTTTCGCTTTTTGATCCGATAATTTTCGGAAAGCTGATTAACCTTGGCGCCCATCATCAAAAAACAACCCCGTTTAACTGGAATGATTTTTTATTTCAGCATCAATATTTCCCTGATACCACATTAAAACTGGAGAAAGACGGCACCATAACAAAGATGGTGAAAAATGTAAAAATCTATGGCATTGTATGGTTATTGCTTGCTTCTATTTCAGTAGCCATGATCAGCAGGATTGCAAAAAATTTCCAGGATTATTTTTTAAGTGTGGTGATACAACGTTTTGGCGCCAAAGTATTTACGGATGGCTTACAACATGCTATGAAACTCCCTTACCAGGAGTTTGAAGACCAGCGAAGCGGCGAAACACTCAGCATCTTAACAAAAGTGAGAACGGATGTTGAAAAATTTATCAGCTATTGTATTAATGTACTGCTGGGTATAATTGTAGGCATCGGGTTTGTATTCGTATATGCCGCTCTTTATATTGGCTGGTATGTACCCGTTGCCTACCTGGTTGGTATCAGTTTACTTACCATAATGACCAACCTGCTCAGCAAAAAAATAAAACAGATACAAAAAGTAATTGTGGGGCAAACTACTGCTCTTGCAGGTTCCACTACTGAATCATTAAGAAATATTGAACTGGTAAAAAGTTTGGGGCTCACCACGCAGGAAGTGGAACGGCTAAACAAAAACACTTATAAAATACTCGGGCTGGAATTAACCAAAGTAAAACGCATACGCAGCATCAGTTTTTTGCAGGGCACCCTTGTAAACACATTAAGACAGGTAATTCTTTTTATTTTGATGTGGCTGATTTTTCGCAATCAAATGGATGCAGGCCAATTAGTAACCATGCAAATTTTTTCCTTCTTTGTGTTTGGCCCCCTGCAGGAAATCGGCAATATCCTTCTCTCCTATCGTGAAGCGGAAGCATCACTCAACAATTTTAATAACCTTATGAGCAAACAGCCGGAACCCACTCCTGCCAATCCGTTGCATTTGGGTGATGTGGAGAATTTGAAATTTCAAAACGTAACCTTTAAACATCAAACTGCTTCGCAAAATGCGATTACTGATATCGGCTTTGAAGTAACACGGGGAGAAACCGTTGCATTTGTTGGCCCGTCTGGCAGCGGAAAAACAACATTAATGAAATTGCTGGTGGGTTTGTACCGTCCGCAGCAGGGAACAATTTTATACAATGGTATGAATGAAAATTCCATTGACTTTGAAGACCTGCGTAATCAAATTGGCTTTGTAACACAGGATACGCAACTCTTCAGCGGCACCATTAAAGAAAATCTGATGTTTGTAAATCCAAAAGCAAGTGAAGAAGAGTTAACAGATGTGCTCAACAAAGCAAGCTGTCAGCGGTTGCTGGTAAGGGCAGAGAAAGGGCTGGATACAATGATTGGAGAAGGTGGTTTAAAATTAAGTGGTGGCGAAAAACAACGTTTATCCATTGCACGTGCATTGCTGCGCAAACCCAGGCTGCTCATTTTTGATGAAGCAACTTCTGCATTGGATTCCATTACTGAAGAAGAAATAACAAGCACCATCCGTGAAATTACATCACACAAAAATCAAATTACCATTTTAATTGCGCACCGGCTGAGTACTATTATGCATGCTGACCGTATTTATGTACTGGAAGGTGGCGAAGTGGTGGAAACAGGAACACACCATGCCCTGCTGGAAGAGAAAGGATTGTATTATGCCATGTGGCGCCAGCAAATTGGTGAACGCCGTAAAATTGCAACTGCGGTTTAAACCGGTTTCAAAAATCATTTACAAAATAAAGAAACAGAAAGCGGCAACTACGACTATTGTTTTTAGAAACCGCAGTAACATCAATCTATCTTTGCACGCAAAATGAGTATTGATGCCCTTACAACCAAAGCCCAATTATTTCCGGAGCATCTTCAGCATGCAATGCCCGAGATGCAGAAGAGGAAAATTGTTTAAAGATTACAGCGCTTATAATTTCAAACACACATTTGATATGCACAGTGAATGCAGTGTGTGCAAACAAAAGTTTGATATGGAGCCGGGTTTCTGGTACGGAACTGGCTATGTGAGTTACGCATTAACCATTGCTTTTTCAGTTGCCAGCTTTCTTGCCTGGTGGGTAATTGCCGGCATATCTATTTATGACAGCAGTTTGTTCTGGTGGCTGGGCACAAATGCTGTTTTATTACTGGTAGCTCAACCATGGCTTATGCGTTTAAGCCGCACAATCTACCTGTATTTCTTCGTTCGTTATGATAATGACTATGAAAATACAGAGCCTCAAAAGTTTGATTATTAAGCTTCTTCATCATCCACATCCAGGATGCGTTTTAAAATACTGCGTTCTTTAATTTCCATATCACTCAGCTCCAGGTCAATGGCTTTGGTACTGCGGAAAATTTCTATGAGTGAAAAAATAAGTGAAAGCAATAAACTTAAAAGACTTGCTGCAAAAATAATTTTGGCCAATTGCTGATGGTTCTCAAAAATTAAATAAATGCAAACAATACAAAGTAAAAAACTAAGCACACCACTTGCCTGCATGTTTCTGATTAAGCTAATACGGCCACGCAGGTTTTTTATCTGACGTTTTAAAAGCTTATCTTCTTCTTTTATATATTCATCATGCAGCTTTCGCACTAATGCCGCAATGGCTAAAAAACGGTTGGTATAAGCCAGCATGAGTAATGTAATAGCCGGAAACAGCAAAGCAGGTGTGTTGATTGATAATTCCATTGAATGAAATTACTGATTGCGGGTGAAATTTAAACATGCAGCAGTGCTTACCATTTAAAATCCAGCGGCACATTTACTTTCAGGCTCAGGTTGCGCCCCATATTAAACACACCCATTCTTCCGGTAGCAGTATTTTCAGAAAGATATTTTAAACGGTTGAGGTGGTTTTGATAAGCCACATCAAATAAATTATTGGCAGCAATAAAAACACTGCAAACCGTTTTATTTTTTTGTTTGATATCAGTTCCCAAGCCCATGTTGATAAGGGTATAGGATGGCGTTGCCGTTTCTGTATTAAATGCTGTAAACACTTTGTTTTGCGCCAGGTTATAATCCATCTCCAGCTTGAAATAAGTATTATTAAAAGCATGTTTTTGATGCTGCAGGTTAATACGTAATTCACTCAGCAACCTCGGAGCAGGAATAAAAGGGATGTTCCTGTTATTTTCAATGGCATTTGAAAGAATGCCTCTTACATAAGAAAATGAGTTTTTAAAATGCAGCCAGTGCAATGGATGCGGATGAATATCCAATGAAAATTCAAAACCATATAAGCTGGCATTTTGCTGCACAAAACGGAACAGGTAAAAATCTTTTCCATCAATTACAATAATGGAATCGCCTCCATTTGCAGCAGGTGATTTTTCAAAATAGATATAGTTATTAATACTATTGAGAAACAAAGAAGCTGACAGTGAAATATGTTCTGTATTGATTTCCATTCCTGCATCTCCCTGCAAACTGATTTCTGATTTGAGGTTCCTGTTTCCCACTTCAAAGCGGTTAGTGCCTTCATGTGCACCGTTGCTGCTGAGCTCAGCAAGATTAGGCGCTCTGAAACCTCTTGCCACATTCAACCTCAGTAATACTGCTTTGGGAAATTCATAAGTAATACCGGCGCTGGCAGAAACATTGGAAAAGTTTTTTTGAAAGGCTTCGAATTTTATGTCGTTACCTTCTTTCATTAATTTGGAATGGATATTCCTGTTATCAAACCTTATTCCACCACTGAAATTTATTTGTTTGATTTTCTTCTGCACAAAAACAAACCCACCAATATCATTCAGTGTATAATCAGGTATAATAGCCTCAACTCCTTTATTGGTATTGCCCTGGTTCATTCCTGCAATACCCATACTCCATTTCCATTCTTTTACCGGTGCAAAATGATATTGCACATTATAGTTCACTGTCTTTAAATCAAAATACAATTCTTTCTCACCTGCATCTTCAGGGTTGCCAAACTCCATGCGCCGGTTACGCTGCACACCTGCGTTTACATTGAGTTTTCCTTTTCTCAAATAAAAACTGTTATCACTCACTATTTTTTGATGAATAATGTGCTGGTAAGGTACAAAGGGTGTAATAGACTTGAAATCAGCATTGGTGGCCACACGTTCAGGTGGCGAGCCTGCAAAATTCAGAAACTCTCCGGCTGCATTACGTTCTCCTTCTGTCATTCCCAGTTTCTGATTAAAATTGCTGAAGATAAGATGACTGTAGCCCCATTTTTTATTCAACCCAATAAAGCCCCCGGTATTCAACTCATTAAATTTTGAATTGAGCACATAACCATCATATGCATTTTTATAATCGCCTGCTGCTTTATAAGACCCGTACGCATTAAATGAAATTCCATTTTTATTGCCCGCAATATTTCCGTTGAAACCACGCTGGCGGTTATTGGTTTGATAGCTTGCCAATACATTCCCTTTTAAAGTTCCATCGGTAACGGGCGTATTGGTAATGAAATTAATAACCCCGGCAATGGCATCTGAACCATACATGAGTGATGCAGGGCCTTTCAAAACTTCAGCTTTCTGAATACTGTATTCATCTATTTCAATGCCATGTTCATCGCCCCACTGCTGGCCTTCCTGCCGCAAGCCATCATTAATAGTAACCACACGGTTGAAACCAAGACCACGAATAACAGGTTTGCTTACCGCCGGCCCCGTGGCAATAGCATTTACCCCCGGTATTTTGGTGAGCGCATCAATAATGTTGGAAGAAGCTGCCTGCAGTAAGTCCTGTTTTCTTATAACAGCAACAGGGGTTGTAATTTTCCGGAGTGATGTTGCTGTAGAAACACCGGTTACTACCACCTCATTATTTTCAGTAACAGATGGTTTTAGTTTAAACTGCTCTGCAGTTTCATCGTGTATAAAAATTTGCTCTATAATGCTGGTATAACCGCTTGAGGAAACTTCAACAAGGTGCTTACCGGCAGGAATATCTTTTAAAATAAAATTGCCTTTCTCATCTGCGGCAGTTCCTTTTTTTAAATCGGGAATAAAAACGCTTGCACCTGGTATGGGTTCATTGGTAGAGTTGTTAACCACCGTTCCTTTTAACAAGGCGGTTTTAGTTTGCGCATTAGAATTAAAAACAACTACTGTAAATACAAATAACAATAAACCTTTCATTAAAATTATATTTGAAACACTGTTGCAAATATAAGACCTGATTTTGGGTTGTTTCCACCACTCATAAAGATTTTTTGAACAGTATTGTCATACCATTCAATTCATGAGGATATGAACAGCAAAAAATAACTGATAAAACAGGAGGATAAGTAACTACTCCAAAGTTCAGAGCTTATTTAACAGATGAAAGGAATTCTGTTGCTTCTGCAAGTGATTTTATAAAACGGATGTTTCCACCAGGCACTTTTTTCTCAAAAGAAGAAGTGAGGAGGCCTGAAATAAGTACTGGTGTTCCGTGGAATTTCGCTTTTAAATTGTTGAGAAATTTTTCAAAATTAAATTCCTTCATCACAGTTGTGAGGTGAGTATAAATATAATCAGGCTTTTTTAACTCTACTACAAATTCAAGGTCACTTAAAGGAACATTGGCGCCAAGATAAATGGTTTTGATACCACGGCTCTTCATAAGATAATTCATAAACAGCAGACCAAGCTCGTGGTGCTCATTTTCCGGCATAAATAACAGTACCCTTGATTTCAGCTCAAAAGGTGTAACAATGTTTTCAATACCAACAATAATCTTTTGACGGATGACATTGGTAATTAAATGCTCCTGTGCCGGGTTTATATGATCTGTGAGCCACAAAATGCCAATACGCTCCAGGAAAGGGAAAATAATATACGTGATGGCTTTTTCAATTCCACGGGTTAAAATAAAATTATCAAGTACCTGCTCCAGTTCATCCATATTCAAATCCACCATGTGCTCAATGAGGTCATTTACAATACGCTCCTGCTGTGCCTGGCTGCCACTGAGTGATAATATCTTTTCTCTCAGTTCTTCATTTTTCATACGGTTGATGTGCGAAATCTTATACCCGTATTTATTGAGCAGTGAAATATTTAAAAGGGTCTTGAGTTCCTGGTTGCTGTAGTAGCGAATATTGGTAGCAGTACGTTCGGGTCTCAGAAAAGAATAGCGCTGTTCCCAAATACGTATGGTGTGGGCTTTTATTCCACTGAGATTTTCAAGGTCTTTTATGGTGAATTTGTTCATCCTGATATAATAAACAGCCGAAAGCTACAAAAGGTTTAAAATTAAAAAAAAATAAGTCATTGATTTTTATAGCCTTATAACCAGACGCTATAAGAAGAGTTAAACAAAGTGTTCAAAAAAAAAAAAGTAAAACCTGGGGGGAAAGAAGCCTTATGACCGGAAAAGATGCTGCAAATAGGCAGACTTGAGCTCAAAAACCTGGTTTTCAAGCGACAAATGCGCCCGGGCAAAGGATGCTGCATTGGAGCTGAGGGAAGATAAAAGAGATGGGGTATTGATAAGGTTTTGCATCTTTTCCACCATTTCAACCGGGGTATTAAATAAAAGGCCGTTGGCATTATCCTGAAATAATTCTGCAATACCCCCTACATTGGAGGCTACAACAGGTTTGCCGGCTGACATGGCTTCCATGATAGAAACCGGGGTGCCTTCGTTCAGAGAAGTGAGCACCACCAGGTCAAGCCCTGCAAGCGCCACATCCATTTCCTTTTGCCAGGAAGTGAAGATGAGAGGTTCATTACTGCTGAAATGTGCACCGGTTTCAGTATATGCAATTCTTTTTTGCTGAAGGAGCAGTTTGAGTTTGGGTTTTTCATCACCATCCCCCACAATAAAAAATTTGAGTGACTTTGTTGCTGGATTTAATTGAAGGAGTTGCTCAGCTAAATGAATAAAGAGTGAATGCTGTTTTACGGGAACAAGGCGGCCAATAATGCCAATTGCAAAAACATCATCATTGATTTGAAACTGATTTCTGAACTGTCTTCGTTTATTACCCGCTGCATCACTGAACTTTTGGGCTTCAATACCAAGCCGGTTAAGAATAATTTTCTGCGCCGGGGCAATTTTATATACTTCAGTCAATTCATTTTTTAAACGTTCATTAATAGCAACAATAAATGTTGAATGTTTTGCAAGCCATCGTTCAATTCTTACAATAATTCCGGAAACAAAAGAATGAAAGTAAGAATGAAATACATGGCCATGATATGTGTGCACAATTACCGGCACTTTACAACGCCATGCTGCTACACGTGCCAGCACACCGGGTTTTGATCCGTGTGTGTGAATGATTTGCGGTTTGAATTCTTTAACGATTTTTTTGATTTGATGATAAGCATGATAATCATCAAATGGTAATACAGCATGTTTAATGGATGGAAGTATTTGTACTTTAAAACCAGTGTACTGCTGCAAAAGATATTCCGCCGACTCTTCACCATGAACCGGTTTACCGGCAATTAATAAAATATCAAACTCATTGCACAGCGCATGTGCAAGTGCCAATGTATTGCTGGCGGGTCCACCAACAGAAAGGCGGTTGAGTACGATTAAAAGCCTTGGCTTTGCCAATGAACTAAAGTAAAGGATTCAGGAGTTTGCCGCTTTGAAGGATAGCGTCTGCTTCTGCCATGAGTGCATTATTGTTCATGGTATGCAGGTGACGGGCATGATGAAGATCGGTTCCGATGAAATCAACCAGTTGTTCGCTCACTATGAGGCGTGCATTTTCCTGCACTGCTTTTCCGTAATAACCCAGCAATGACAGAAGATTAATTTGAAGCAAACAACCCTGGTCTTTGAAACGATGATAAATATCTTTTTTGTAGTGATAAAAACTGTAACGCTCCGGATGGGCAATGATGGGCTGATAACCGGCCATTATCACTTTAAAAATGGTTTCTTTCAAATCCTGCGGAGGAGTTAAAAATGAAATCTCAACCAGTACCCGGTTATTGTGTATGGTTAAAAGCTGCTCTCCTTTCTCCAGGCGCTCAGGAAATATATCATCAATAAAATATTCAGCAGCGGCTTTCACTTCCACATCCATCTGTTCTTCTTTCAAACGCTGCACTAATGATGAATGAGCTGCTTTGATGGTTTCCGGGGTATTGGCATATAAATCAGGATACACATGCGGTGTGGTGATGAATTTTTTATAGCCCAGTTCCATCATTCCTTTTATAAGCTGAACGGATGTATCCAGATCAGGCGAGCCATCATCAATACCGGGTAATAAATGCGAATGCATATCTGTATGCAAACCGGAGTAATTGCCGGTAAACAGCGGTGTTTTTTCTTTTTTCTTAAACAAACCAAACATACTTAAAACGGCAGCGACTGAACTTCGTTATATACTTTTTGGATACCTGTATGCAACTCAATTTTTGCTTTCCAGCCCAGTGCATGAATTTTTGAGCAATCTAATAATTTGCGTGGCGTGCCATCCGGTTTATCTGCATTAAATTTTAAATCGCCATCATAGCCTGTAACCGTTCTGATAATCTGCGCCAGCTCACTGATGGTTACATCCGTGCCGGTACCAACATTTATTAAACCGGGTTCATTATAATTGTTCATTAAAAAGAAGCATGCTTCAGCAAGGTCATCTACATGCAAAAACTCACGCATGGGTTTGCCACTTCCCCAAATTTCCACAAAGGGGTCATTCTTTCGCCTGGCCACAATCATCTTGCGCAGCAGTGCCGGCAGCACATGTGAGTTATTCAAATCATAGTTATCATTGGGGCCATACAAATTGGTGGGCATGGCAGAAATAAAATTGCAGTTGTACTGGCTGCGGTAAGCATCACACAATTTTAATCCGGCAATTTTTGCAATAGCATAGGGTTCGTTGGTTTGCTCCAGCAACCCTGTTAAGAGGTATTCTTCTTTAATGGGCTGCTCTGCAAATTTTGGATAAATACAGGAAGAGCCTAAAAACAACAGCTTGGTTACACTATGCTGGTAAGATGCATGAATGATATTACTTTCAATCATGAGATTATCATACAAAAATTCAGCTCTGTAAGTATTGTTGGCCACAATACCACCCACTTTTGCAGCAGCCAGGAACACATAATCAGGTTTCTGTTCTTTGAAAAATTTTTCAACTGCTCCCTGGTTTCTTAAATCCAGTTCAGAAGATGTACGAAGCACCATGTTGTTATACCCTTCAGCCTGTAATTTTCTTACAATGGCCGAGCCCACCATACCACGATGACCTGCTACATATATTTTTGACTTCTTCTCCATTATTCAAACTGATTTTTTCCTTTAAACCCACTTTCACGCAAATGCTTTTCTCTTTTAAACAGCTCCACATCAGCCGTCACCATTTCTTTCACCAGTGCAGGCAAATCGTACTTCGATTTCCAGCCCAGCTTTGTTTTTGCTTTTGTTGGGTCGCCAATTAATAATTCCACTTCTGTGGGGCGGTAGTAAGTAGGGTCAACAGCAACTACTTCTGTTCCTGCTGTTACTTGATAAGCAGGATTGCTGCAGCTTATTACAAAGCCTTTTTCGCTTTCATCAACGCCTCTAAATTCAACTGTAATTCCAAGTTCAGCAAATGCCATACGTACAAATTCACGTACCTCTGTTGTAATACCGGTTGCTATTACAAAGTCTTCTGCAGTATCCTGCTGCAGCATCAGCCACATGGCTTCAATATAATCTTTGGCATGACCCCAGTCTCTTTTTGCATTGAGGTTACCCAGGAATAATTTATCCTGCATACCCATTGCAATTTTAGCAACAGCTCTTGTAATTTTCCTGGTTACAAATGTTTCGCCACGCAAAGGAGATTCATGATTAAACAAAATTCCATTGCAGGCAAACATGTTGTATGCTTCACGATAATTTACTGTAATCCAGTATGCATATAATTTAGCAACGCCATAAGGGGAACGTGGATAGAAAGGTGTTCGTTCAGATTGCGGCACTTCCTGTACCAGGCCATATAATTCAGAAGTAGAGGCCTGGTATATTTTTGTTTTTTGTGATAAGCCCAGCAAACGAACAGCTTCTAAAATACGCAGTGTTCCAATACCGTCTGCATTAGCAGTGTATTCAGGCGTATCAAAGCTCACTTTTACATGGCTCATGGCGCCCAGGTTATAAATTTCATCCGGCTGCACTTCCTGGATGATGCGGATGAGGTTGGTGCTGTCTGTTAAATCGCCATAATGCAGAATGAAATGACGGTTATTTACATGCGGGTCTTCGTATAGATGATCTATACGTTCTGTATTAAATAATGAGCTCCTTCTTTTAATACCATGTACTTCATATCCCTTTTTTAAAAGGAATTCTGATAAGTAGGCTCCATCCTGACCGGTTACACCTGTTATTAATGCTTTCTTCATGTGTTTATTTGTTATTTTAGACTATTGTCACATAGTATGCACATAATCATTTACGGTTTGTATGCTTTGTTTATGCGCATTTCATGTGTTCATTTTTATTTTAAATTTTTGCCACAAGGTATAATCATTAAAAATTATCATCCCGGTTGGTGTAAAGGTGGGCTGCTGATTTTTAATGATTATTTCATGTTGCTGATTGTTTTTTATTTTTCCAGTACTCCTGCACTTTTATAAAATATCTTGAATACAAACGCAGGTAACTGGAAGGCATTTTATTTTCTGAAAGTATCTGTTTGATTTCTTTATTAATTTTTATGGTACTGGCAACTCCTTTTGTACTCTTGCCCCCCAAATTCATACGTACCAGCATTTTAGGGATGTATATTGATTGCAGTGCATGTTTCTTTAAATACCGAAACAGCAAATCAAAATCTGAAGCAATATCCATATCAGTGCGATAAAGGCCGTACTGATCAAAAAACTTTTTATAGCAAAAGAATGTTGGATGTGCCGGCATAAACCCGTATTTAAACAATGCGGGTTTAAAAATAGCTGATGAATAATACCGGATAATTTTACCCGGCGCTTCTTCCTTTACAAAACCCACATCACCATACACACAATCAATGCCATCATTTTTTTGCAGCACATCCGCCACCTGCTGAATAATCGTATCATCGGCAAATTCATCATCTGCATGCAGGATGCCCACCACATCACCCGTTGCCAGTTTGATGCCTTTGTTCAATGCGTCATACACGCCGTTGTCTTTTTCAGAAACAATTGTTGAAATCTGTGACTGATATCTATTGACAACCTCCAGTGTGCCATCTTTGGAGGCACCATCTATAATAATGTATTCAATCTGTGGGTATGTTTGCCGGAGCACCGACTGAACTGCACGTTCAATTGTTTTGGCACGGTTATAAACAACGGTAATGATGGAAACTTTCATCGTTCTACGATATCACTCTTTCTTTTACCGGAGTTGCCGGGTTGCCGCTGTTAATAGTATAAGAAGCCATTTCATTTCTTGCCACAGAGCCTGCTGTTAAAACCGCATGTGAGCGGCAAATAACACCCGGACAAACAATCGATTTTGCGCCAATCCAAACCCCATCTTCAATCAGGATAGGTTTTGTCATCAGGTCAAACGTGATTTTTGAATAATCATGATTTCCTGTTAAGAGGTAAGCACCCTGTGAAATACAGACATGATTCCCAATTTCTACCTTTACCAAATTATCAATCCAAACCCCTTCACCAATCCATACATGATTACCAATACTGAGTAACCATGGATATTTAACAAGCACTTGCGGCTTTATCGTAACACCCTTCCCTATTTTAGCACCAAATAAACGTAACAGAAATATTCTGATGCCTGAAAATGGATGCCACTTGCTTTGAACAAATACAGCACTCATAAAAAACCATAAAGATCTGATCAGCACAGTCCTCCTGGTTTTATACCAGTCATTATTATAGTTATCTAATTGTGTTTTCATCAGCTTAAAAATTATTCTGTGAAAAGTAAATGATACATTTCTTTTAAAGCTGCTTTATCAGTTCTTTGTTCAATAAATGTTTTTGCCGCCTTTGCTGAAAGCATAAATTCCTGTTCATTCATTTTTGCAAATTGTTCAATACTTTTTATCAATCCATTCTGTAATTGATCTGTATCAACCGAAAAACCGCAATGATACTTTTCCAGATCAGGAAAAGGAGTTGTTTTAGTTGTAATAACGGGCTTGCCGGCACTTAATGCCTCAGCAATAGCATGACCAAAATTTTCACTTTTACTTGGCATGATAAACACCTGGAATCTTGCCATTGCCTCCGTTAACAAATGAGGTGGCAGCTCGCCATGGTAATGAATCCTTATATGCCCCGGCAATATTTTTATTACCTCTTTGCATTTCTTCCAGTATTCCGGATCTTTTACCGGTCCATAAATATGCCATTGAACAGAAGCTTTTACATGTAAACATGCCCTCAATGCTTCCAAGTGATTTTTCATGGGGCTGATGAGAGCTACCGTACCCATGATCAGTTCATTTTCCTTTTTTTCAGGACCACTTATAAGTGGTAAAAGATTAGGGAAATTGGCAGCTTGCTTTATGTTCAACCCGGAACCCATCTTATTACAGATAAACTGTTCTTCCTGCGAATCTGTTGCGTGCCATGTTACCGATTGATGTAAGTGTAACCAGCGGAATAAACCCAGGTATATCTTTTTCTTAAGCGACTTTTGTGAAAGAGCTCCCGGGTGGAGCATACCCCTCGCAGAAAGAACAACCTGTAAAGAAGGTTTCTTTCTTTTCAACCTTGCAGCATACCAAAGGGGAAGTAAATTAAAATAAACCGAATAAAGTCCGTTGACATAAATAATATCAGGATGAGCCTCATCTATTATCTTTTTCAATTCGCTCCGCTTTTCCCAACCGTATTTCCAGTAATACACTTCTGCCTTTGCCTCCCAGTCAACAAATCTGTTTGTATCTATACCTTTCAGTTGCTCAACCCCACCCATTTCATGAGGTTTGCAAACAACCCTGATTTCATACTCCTCATACAGCTCTCTTACTAAATTCACTAACGACTGTGTAGGCCCACCTGCTTTATACGATGGATAGAAATGATCATAAAAAATCAGGATACTTTTCTTCAGCTCCAATAGTAAAAATTAAAGTGTATTTGCATTGTTAACAGGCAACTATTGAATTACAGTTTTTTTTGATTATTGCCTTACTCCTCAATGCTTTCCGTTTTATAATTTTAGCCGCAACAGCCGGTCAGCAGCCCAGTAACAGAATGCAATGAATACGAGATTTTTAATGAGTGAATTAACGCACATTAATACATCTGTTTCTATTTGAATGGAGTTCAGGAACAAGATGGGGAACCATAGTACAATGGTTGGTGTTTTTCTTGAAAGCAATACCAACATATACAGCATTACATTAAAAAACAAACCATAAAAAAACATGAATATAATACCTCCTGTTTTATCAAAATTTGCATACGCTTCACCTATAGGGCTGATGTTCATGCTGTATCCTTCAATTTTATACCCTGTGAAACGCTCCATATTTTCATGCCCGCCTGATTTTGGTTTGTCGGGCCACAAAATACGTGGTACAAAAGAAGCAGCAAGTGTTGTAAATATGGTTTCGCCTTCTGCAAAAGGTTCATTTTGCGGCACATGAACAAATACTTTTGATATAATTAACCCCTGGTTAAAGCGGTTTACAGTAGGGAACATTTCATACAAGTTAAAGAATTTGTCCGGATTGGAAAGCCTGTTGAGGATAAGTGAAAAAAAAGTACCCGTTTCATTTGCATCACCTTTTCCATACCATGTTACTGCACGATAGTCTCCTTTAACACTTTGCAGTAATATAATACAAATAAAACCTGCTGTCGTTAATCCAAATTTGGCGCCATCTGACATTTTTTTTCCAAGCAGTATCAGCATTGCACCCAGCATAAGTGTAAATACAAGTTCACCAAACATACCCTGTGCCAATGCCTGGGCAAATATCATAACAATACCACCCAGTAAAAAAGCTTTCCTGTTTTTAGCGTCAGAAAAGAAGGTGTAAATAACTCCAACATATAAGAGTTTACCAAATAAGTAAGCAATATACTTTAGCTCGCCGGGTATAAATATTTGCAATGCGCCGGAAACTGTTCCAATGATAATTAATAAAACTCCCAGGTTTCCTTTCCCCTTCAGGTATTGCTGCGATTTGTAAATGGATTCCCTTAATATTTTTGCAGCATTCAGATGCCTGTTCAGGGGTAGTTTTAACCCCAGAATCATGCTTATAATTGCCGGCAATACAAAAGAAAAATATTCTTCTGATGAAATACCCATATCATATTTTAAGGCAATAACAATATAATCGTTATTGTAAAACCTGTAAACAATCATAGGCATAATTAAACACTGAAAAACAGCAAGCAGGATAGTAATATCAAACAAGTTATAACCCTTACCAATGGAGTCAATAAAACTGATTGCCATGTATACTGCAATACCAACAGAAACGATTTCATAAGCACTGAAAGAGCCAAGCATGCTGAAACCAAGTGCTCCAAGTAATGAAAGTATTATTATAAATAGCCTCCGCAGGTTCATACAATTGATTCTATGGCTTCTGCAATGTTTTTAAATGAGTAGTTCATAATACTTTTTTGTATCATTTTCTCTTTATATACAATTTCTTTTTTTGCAAATTTCATCATGATATTAATAAGTTCGGCCTTGTTGTTATTTTTAAATACATGGCCTCCTGTTTCGTGTCCAATATCTGCTGCACAACCACAACGATCACTTATTATTACAGGGCGGCCAGATGCCATTGCTTCATTTACACTTAATCCCCATGTTTCGCCTGGCCCCTGCGAGGGAAGCACAAATACATTGCCAAGACGGTAAACCAACGGCATCATCAGTTGATTACAGAAACCTGTGAAAATAATATGTTTATCGCCGCAGGCGAGTTGTTTTAGTTCCTCTTCCATTACACCAGTGCCTGTAATAATCAGGCGTGTATTGTCCTGTTTCATTTCTATAAAACACTCTATAAGAAATTGTACGTTTTTTTTGGATTCCAGCTTGCCTGCAAATAAAAAAACAGTTGTATCAGCAGGTATATCGAGCTCATTGCGCCATTTCGCCGCTTTCAGTTCAAGACTTCCGTCGTCATCTGCAAACCGGCTGTTATCAATTGCATGCGGGGCATATCTTAGTTTTGAACCTGTAACACCATGCTGAAGGAAATATTGTTTATTTGATTCACCCGTATATAAAGCAACACTAATATTCCTGTAAACCCATTTCAGGAATATCCTCCTTGCGATCTTCTTCATAGAGAACCCCGAAGGTTCGTCAAGCAATGTTGAATCTCCCCGAAATAAAACTTTTGTTTTACCGCTGAAAAAACGGATGGCTTTTAAATGGCTTTCAAAACTCCATCCATAAATCATTACCGCATCTGGTTGATAATATTGAACCCGCTCAATCAGGTTTTGGTTAACGATTCCTTTAAAGTGGCCCGCTCCGGGGTTTATGGAAATGTTTTCAAGAAACTCTTTTTCATAGCCATCCAGCAAAGGAATATCCCACGTAAAAGTAGTTTTAAAATCCGGGTCATAAACATTTCCATTTTTTGTTTGCCCCCATGTATAAAAAACTTTCAGCTCGATTTTTCTTCGTTCCGTTAATAACCTGAACAAAGGCGCATTGTACTGAACAGGGTGTGATGTAATAATCGCCAGTTTCTTCAACGCAATACCTCCTCTTCAATGGCATCTGCTATCCACTGCAATGAATAATGACAGATATGATTGAAAGCTTGTTTGCCCAATTCCATCGCATGTTTTTTACTTGAGAACTGTTGCATACTTTTTAACAGATCATCTTCATTTCCGCTCTTAAACACAAAACCGGTTTTTTGCTGTATAATAAGGTCAGGAGCGCAACCACATTGATCACTGATCAATGCCGGCCTTCTGCAAGCCATAGCTTCATTTACACCTAAACCCCATGTTTCATTTTTACTCGTTAAAACAAATACATCTCCAGTGCGGTATACCCATGGCATGTCTGATTGATTCCTGAACGGTTGAAAAAGAATGCGCTGATCATCTTTTGCTAACTCCTTCAATTGTTTTTCCTGCCGGCCATTACCATACAAAAGTAAACGGTATTGTGATCCCGCTAATTTTTTAAAGGCATTTATAAGCAAATCCAGTTGTTTAAGTTCATAAAATTTACCGGCATATAAAAACACAATAGCCTCTTCAGGTATATTCAATTGTTGTCGTTCATCTGCAGCACGTTGTTCCCACTGATCAGCATGTGTCGTGAAACGGTCATTATCCACTGCATGCGGTGCAGCAACAAGCTGTTGCTCCATCATTCCATATTTTACTAAATATTCTTTATTATGTTTACCCACATAAAAAGCAATATCCACTTTTCTGTACACCCATTTCAAAAGGAATGTTTTAAAAAAAGAATAAATGCCGACTCTATTATTTAGCAAATGCGAATCGCCCCTGAAAAATAATTTTGTATTGCCTCCCAACCGTTGCATGATGTTCAAATGACTGAACACGCTCCAGCGGTAAATCAATACCGCATTGAACTGTTCTTTTTTTAATTGCTGAATAAAGCCCGGGTTGATAATCCCAAAAAACCTGTTTGAATCAGGATGCTTTGATGTATTCTTTACAAATATATAATCATAACCTTCCAGCAAAGGGATATCCCAACTGCGTTGCATAGCAAACTTTGCATCGTACACTTCTTTTTCCGATTGACCCCAGGTGTAAAATACTTTTACTGCAATTTTCTTTCGTTTACTTAATAAACGGAATAAAGGAGCATTGTATTGAATAGGATGTGAGGTAATGATGGCTAATTTCTTCACTTAACAGAATCAAGTAATGATACAAGTTTCCTGGTTACTTCTTTTGCAGAGTATTGATTAAAAAGTTTCATATCCACCTGTTCGGGTTGATAGCTGCTCTCAAACAAAAAAAAATCATCAAAGACCCGGCAAAATTGCTGCCTGATGTCTGCTATAGCTTCTTTTCCGTTAAAAGCCAATACTCTTCCTGCGTTAGTTGATCGTACAATATGCACAGCAGTACTTTGCATATGTAATACAGCAAGGATAGGTTTTTTACTTAACACACCCTGGTATGTTTTGGAAGGAGTGTAATGCGGCTCTGTACTTCCCAGGATAAATACAGCATCGGCAGCATCAAGATGAATTAATACATCCAGGTATGGAATCCTTTTGGGGTATTCAAATACAACTGTTTGCCACAATCCATATTTTTCTGCCAGTGGTTTTATATTATGACCCATCGCATCATGTGTTGTTTTACCTGTTCCAATAAAGTGAAACTCCACTTCACGAAACTGTTTCTGATTGGCAGCAATTGATTGAAAGATGGCTTCAAGTGGTTCGTACGCTTTAGGCAACATGGCTCCTGCATAAACGAGTTGCAGTTTCTGATTTTTTTGAAAAAGGTAAGGTTGTAATTTCAGTGTTTTTAACACTTCATGATCTGCTGCTTCACCGCCATAAGGCATGGCCCCAACTACACAGCTTTTTTTTAATGAAGGATTTCGTTCAAGCACCGCAGTAAAATAACCTTCCGCCACACCAGTAATCATTGCTGCATCTTTCACAGCTTTCGGTTCCAGCCATTTTGCAAGTTTTGTGCTGAACCAATGACGTGAAAACAATTTATCTGATCCCGGAAACTGATGCAACCACGGATCAATATAATCAATCCCATACAGTACCCCTGTTTTGCGGTGCAGGTAAGTACCAATTAAAGAAACATAAAAGGAGGGGATAGTGATATATACAAAATCAATTTTCTCTTGTTTTACAAGTTCGAGTGCTTTTTTCCGTAATTGAAAAAAACCTCTCAATCCTATATCGCCTATCAACCTTGGCTTGCTAACAGCATATGCCTTTACTTTTTCAATGCGCTGATTAACAGGTAATAATTTTTGCAGATTCCGGTCTAATGATTCTTCATAATAAGCCTCGTCAACTGTAAGAATAATTGGTTCCCATCCAAAAGCCGGTAAATGTTGAGCAAACAGCCTGCTACGGTGCACTGCAGCAAGATTGGATGGAGGATAATGAGGTGAAATGATGAGAATTTTTTTCACATTAAACACGTTTGAAAAAAAGCAAATTTTCACAATGGGTTTCATTGGTAGCTTTTAATTTCTCAGTAAACCGTTCATCGTATTGATAGCCCAGTTGTTTAAATTTTGAAATCCAGTAACCGGGTAATTGCTCATTAAAATGACCATGACCACCCTGTCCCGGTTTTGCAGCAGAGATTAAAATATTTGATGAATGATTTGTAAGCGTCTTCAGAAATGCGGTCTCATAATCGGGATGAATATGTTCAATTACTTCAAAGCACCAAACAAGATCAAATATCCTGTTTAAATTCAATTCCTTATTCAGGTTATACTTTACAATTTTTTCTTTAACTCCGGATTGCGAAATTGCGATATTCGAGTTTTCAATGCCAACAGCATCAATCCCTTTGCTTAAATAATATTGAAGCGATAATCCAATACCACATCCCACATCCAAAACAGACAATGGCTTTACTTCCGTAGTGACAATGTCAAGTACTTTCTCTGGAAACAAAGAGCACATGAACAGATCTTTTTTAGAGGTAAATGTGCTGTCTTTTCTTAATACTATATAAAACCTTTCTGCTTTTTCTTTAACAATTTGGATTAACCTGTTTAAGATCAGCACACTGGCTGATGTGCCAGGCAATTTGTTTCTTTCCCGCTCAATAACTCTTTTAATTCTTACAAGCATGTTATTCACTTTTAAAAATATACTTTCCTGTTTTTTTTACTTTCTTATATATAATTCTAAGGTAATACTCTCCAATTGGCCGGATTTTTCGTGTAACACGTAATACTGAACCAAAACAAATACGTTGATAATAATAGTTTTCAAAAAAAAGAAGAATATCACTTCCTGACATCTTGTTTAAATAGGGTACTCTTAATGCTCCTGCCCAGTGTATCAGTAATGGAAACCTGGTGCCCTTCTTAACAGCGTCAAGCTGTATTTCTTTTAATTCGTCAGCTTCACTCCATAACATATATTTATATGTTGCATTAACTTTGATTTTACCGGTTTCGCTAAAAACTGGTAGTAAATAATTTAACATTGACTGATCCACTAATGGAAAAACTGCAAGATCCTTCCAATAAGGAAACTGTTCATAATTAAAAAAAGAAGCAAAATCATCTTTTGAAAACTTACCCCCCCTAACTAACAACTGTCCTGCGTTAAAGAAGTATCCAGGATATTTATACTTTTCGTTTCGTTGTTCTGCCTTTTTAACATCAAAATAAATTCTTTGCACCCATTCAGCATAAGGGTCGATTTCCGCTTCCGGAGAAACTACTACATCGGCATTTCTGGTAAGCATTTCAAGTTTTTCAAGCAGCTTTCCTATAAATACAATATCAGAGTCAAGAACTAAAAAAAAATCATTTTTAAAGCGCTCATCTGTATAAAAAAAAATTTTGGCAGCAGACCATCCAAATTTTTTTACACTGAAGTCAACTAGCTGAACATTCCATTTTGTTTCAATTTCTTTTGTGGAAAATTTTCCATTCAGTTCGTCCTTTAATAAAAGGATTTCAACATCAGGATAATAGTATCGGATACTTGCAATACAAATTCTGCAAAACCAGACATCTTTTTTATTAACAGCAATTGCGACTCTTAGGCCCGTTATTTCTCCCATACTTGAATTAGTTCTTGTGAATTAGTTTCCCAATTGTATGCTTTACCAGCTTTGAATCTGTTTACCCTATCATGTCTTATCTTTTTTTTTAAATTAACAAGGTGTAACAGGGATTCTCTTAAGTTTTCCGTTGTATACCCGGTAAAATGAAATTGCAATTCACTAGTGCTCAGAAAATTTAGATGTGCTTTTGTTTTTGTAGCCAGAATATAAAGCCCCGCCTGTGCATACGCAATTATTTTATTGGTAAGGGCAAGCTCCCGGTTTCTGTCAACGGGAATATCTGGCGCAACACCTATATCAAATTCCGATAAAAAAGAATGCAGTTCTTTTTGTGGTTTGGGTTTATGTAAAATAATACCTGTGTTATTCCTAAGTGACTGCTGATCAAACCGAGATTTCAGGTTGCCAACTAAATGCAACTCTACAAAAGGATAAAGTTCATTTACTGCAGGTATAAGGTTTTCCAAACCCCTGTTGATATCAATATTTTGTGAAAACCAAATCAATTGAAGTGGTGTTTTCTCTATTTGTAAAGGAGGTAAAAACTCGCTGCTTTCAAACCCATTTAACAGAGTTATCTGTTGCCCCTTTAATGCCGGAAAATCATTATGAACCTCTTTCATGATTAATGGTGCTGCGTAAGAACAATAATTCGCCTTCGTCAATACGGTTTTCATGAGTAATCTCACACTTTCAGCCATTTTATCACTCTTAGCTTCACCCGGGTGATAATCCTCTACATCAATTCCTAGCCTGGCACGTGTTCGTTGAGATGCCTGTAAAGCAGGGTAAAAGGCAGCAGGATTATGTGCAATAACCCAATGAAAGTCATCAGGAATTTTTTTGATCGCTTCCTGTAATAAGAAGGATCGCTTTCCAACTGAAATCGAAAGCATGGATACTGATAATAAATTACGGGGAAGTGTTCTATAAAGTTTTTCGAGTACAGAACTAAATAACCAGGGCAAAAATGGATTCCTAGTTGCCGAAAGCCGGATAAAATTTACAGTAGAAAAACCTGACTGCAATTCAGCATCCAATCTGTCGCTCCAGTTGCCCAATTGAAATAAAATAACTGTAGATTGGTAGCCATTTTGTTGAGCTAGCCTCAGCTCCTTTACTAATCTTGGATTTGTACTGAGATTATTGCTTGTAATAAAAAGTATTTTCTGGCTCAATGGTTTTGTTTTGCTGAATATGAATTTGATTATACTTATTAATCTGAATAAAAAATGTCTTACTGTTTACATGCTCTATTACATTATTATGTTCTTTCTTTTGCAATCTCTTTAAGTCAGTCTACCCGGTTATCCATTACTTTTTCATATACTTCAAGCTGATCACTTATAAACTGTTCCTCCCTTTTCATAAACAGTTCCCTGCAGTCCTTATTGATTTCAGCATTTTCATTCTTCATCCTTTTTATTGCTTCAACAGCCGCAACAGTATTATTCCATGTGTAACTAACCACATGTTCCGGAAATTCAGCAGCAAATTCTAGTGGGCCGCCAATATCGGGAGCAATCACTTTTTTGCCGTTCAGTACCGCTTCAAGTAAAACAATTGGGCCGGTTTCAATAAAAAAGGAAGGAATCAGGAGGCAGTCAATTTCATTAAAAAAATCCCCCTTATTATCATGGCCAATTGAATCAAGCAGAACGATTTCTGTTTCACACTCACTGATAATTTTTTTCAGTTTTTTAACTGAGGACTGGAAACTGTTTTGAAGCGGTATACCCAATACAAAACGGATGCCCTGGATATCATGCACTTTTTTAATCAGTTGAAGCAGGAGGTCTGCACCTTTTTCAGGGGTGAGTCTTCCAAGATAGCCGATGCTGAAAGCTGCCCGCTTTTCTTTCTTTACAGGATTTGTGTATTCTTCCATGAGCAATGCCTGCCGCACAATATCTATCTTCTTTTCGTCAAAGCCGTTACTTACCAATTGCTTCTTTTGCCATTTGGATACACAGATAAATTGAACAGGTATTTTCTGTAGTTGTAACAGGCTATTTATTCTTTTGCTGTGATACTGATGCAAGGCATTACTTGCGCCGATGACAATGCTTTTCGAAAACTGGCAAATCATACATTTTGCTCCCACCATACCATCGCATGGATGTTGCCCGTTCTGTATCAAATCGCCTCTTACGCAATAATGCTCCGGCACATGGCTGGTAAATACAAGCCCTTTGAATTGAAGGGCACATAGTTCAAAATGAACACGGTTAAAAAAAGTACTCAGCGTGTGAACATGAATTACATCGGGATCGAATTTTTCTAAAACTGGCAGTATATAGCCCCACCCTGCGCTTACTTTTTCCTGCTTTATCTCGGCAACGGATGATACAAGCGATGGGAGAAAATAAACAGTAAACCCTGCTCCAGGTTTATTCTCAACTTTTACTTCTGTGCCATGTAACTGTTTGCCTTTGGTAATAAAAATTACCTCATGACCGAATTTGCATAGTCCGTGAATGAGCAGCTTTACATAATATTCAGTTCCACCAATCCCTGTAAAATGATTGTACTCTGAAATAATGGCAACCCTGAATAGCGTTCTCAAGGCTTGCCGATTTTTATACATGAATAGATTGAACAGGCAGTTACATTCATATCCCGGTCATTTTTTACTCTCAATAAATTGCCCGTTTTCAACTTTTGCAAAAGCCACAGAAGTTCCTTTAATAAAATAAATGGGAGCCTTTTGCTGAAAAACTATTTTTTTCATGTAATCTGCAACCCCGTATAAATGAGCATCATGCCATAAAATATAACCAGCAGTTTTCTTAAGTAACTGTAAAGCTTTCTGTGTGTCATTGGCAACATAATCTTCACTGTGTGCCCCGTCAATGAACACAAGGTCAATGGTTCCATAGTAAGGAGCAAAGTCAAATATTGCGGAATCGCCCCACAATTGCTCAATTTTGGTCTCCTCAGGTGTGGAAGAAAACCGCTCACCACTAACAACCTTCGAAGCCAGTTCAATATCAATATGGCCCGTTTGAAGTTTAGACTCCCTTGTATCAGGAGGCAAATTCAACGTGTATACTTTTCCGTCTTTGCCCGTATTAATTGCCATGGCTCTTGTAGTGCGGCCATCATAGGTGCCAATTTCAAAAACATGCTGTACCCCCCTGTCTTTCAAAATAGAACAGATGGTTAGCAATTCAAACTCTGTGGTATTATGTTCATTTGCTTTCAAAGGCAAAACCGTTACTTCGAGTTGATCATCCGTCAGTAATTCTCTCAATTCAACATGATGATTGCCGTAAAATGGGTACTTGAGAGCAAAGAAAGCAGAGGATAATTTTGTACGGCTCGTCTTTGAAAAAGGATATTTAATAAGGTTGAGCAGCAGGCTGAACAAAGTTCCGAACGTATACCTTGTAATGGTTGATAACATATTACTCTTGAATTATTATTTGCGTGATTAAATGTGAAATAATCCCTGCCACATATCTTTTAGTCCAAAACCAGCCAGACGGTAAGCAATGATTGTTTGCTTTACATTACGGGTCGTTAACAGGTATTGAAAGCTGTTGACCAAAAATCTTCGTTTACTTTTAAGCAACAACCGTTTCCGTTCTGTTTCTGTTAAGGGCAGTTCGGGAAGCTGCATGAAATCCTGATAATACAAGTAGGTAGTATAAAGATATCCAAATGTGTTTTTATTTTCCTGCCCCGCATGTTCACGGTAATGAAGATATTCATAACGCAGTAAAAGTACAGGTGAATAACAAGCCGCTTTTACATTGTAATACATATCATTAGCCGGCCCGTATTTCTCAGGGAAACAGCCAATCAATTGAAAGAAATCCCTTTTCACCACAGTACCACCGGGGCCAAAATGCAGCAGACCATGCTTATAAAAATGATAACGGATAGCCTGCTCAGAACTGAGGACTGCATTATCAGGAAAATCATTTCCGTGATAAATAGTGGCATAGCTTACCGAAGGTTTTTTTTGAAATGAATTGACAATATACTCAAGCGAATCAGGAAAAATGGTATCGTCTGAATCTACGTACACCAGGAGTTCGCCCTTGGCATAGGATGCTGCTTTGTTCCTGTTGGGATAATCGCCAAGATTTTTTTCATTCAGGTAGACCCTGATCCTTGCATCATCCTGTTCAAATCTTTTTGCTATTTCAACAGTTCTATCGGATGAACCGTCGTCAACAATAATGAGTTCAAAATTTGTGTAGGAAGATGCAAGCACACTTTCAATTGCCTCTGCAATATATTGCTCACGGTTATAGGCAGTCATTAATACGCTTACGAATGGATGGTTCATTTAAATGACGTGACAATATACTTTATAAAAAAATTTGATATCCATTTTCTCTACCATCTGACAGATTGAAAAATTACTTCCCTTTTTTGAATAAGCACTTGAAAAACACATATCAAAGAATCCGTTTTCCCGACCTGGATATTTTCATGTTAACGATCGCAATACGCTTGTTACAAAATTAGGGATCCATTTTTGATCTAAACGGGAGCCTATTTTCAAATTCACACGATGATGATGTGGGGGTTCTTTTTCCTCTAATAGACGCAAAAAAGCTTCCTGGTACGCAGGCATTTGTATTTCTGCATTATAGTTAGCTGCTACTTTTTGCATGGCATTGATTTGCAATTCACGCAGATGAACCCTGTCATGATGCAAGAGGGAAATCTTTCCGGCAAACAATTCATTTTCATCCATACTGCATTTGTATCCTGTTACTCCATCTTCCACCAGTTCCCTTATGCCGCCCGGCAAATCTGTAACAACAGGAACACATCCCATGCTCATTGTTTCTAATAAAGCAACAGGGAAACCTTCAAATTTTGTAGGGAAAACCAATACATCACTGTTCAGCGCTTTTTCTAATACTTCAGCAGTGGTTGCAGGTGTACAAAATGTAACATTTGTTGCCCGCTTCCATTGTTCCTTTAATGTGCCCGTTTCAGGCCCCCTGCCAAGAATGATCCATTCAACAGGAATCTTTTCCTCTTGAAGCAGCCTGTTAATTTCAAATAAATCATATACACCCTTTGCTTTATCGTGCCTGCCCAAAAACAACAGTTTTAATGGCTCATGCTGATTAAATTTCTTTTGAACATTTTTTGCAATAGGAATTCCGTAAGGTAAATGCACAATATGATCACTGCGTTCGGGAAACCGTTGCACTAACAGTTCGTAGATGTACCGGCTGTGTGCAATAAACAGATCAATACATTCATGAAAACGTATACTCAGCTCAACATTATAGGAATCATGCACCAGTTGCACAACCTTGCGGCGTATATTAAATGCCTGAAGCATGATAAGATCATACTGATCATTGGAAACAAGAACTCCTTCTGTTTTACTTAAAGCTGCTGCCAGTTTCCCATAGGTATAATACCAGTTATCAGAAGGATGAAGTGAGAAATACGTTACTTCAGATCTGATATCCTTATCAATAATAGCTGCTGTGTTTGTATTGCCGGCAATATCCAGCAGTAATAATTTCTGCGGCAATGCATCATCGCCCTTGTACAAAATAAGATTCTGTACAAGGGATGTAATACCTCCCAGGTTATTGACAATAACATGTGCAACACTTACATCAGTTCTCATTATTTGCATGCAACCATTTAGCAGTTCTATTGAGCCCTTCGCTTAATGTAATCTGTAAGCGATAGCCTGTAGTAACCAATTTTGAAATATCGGCCTGCCAAAAACGGGGATCGCCCAGGCGCACAATTCCGTTAAACCCGACATTCCGCTGCCAGTTAAGTTGCTGAAACAACTGCTGCACAAGGTATTTAACAGTAACCGACACGCCACTGGCCAGGTTATAGATTTCTGTTGTTTCTTTTATTTTTTCTGCTATGGCAAGCAATGCTTCTGCCAGATCTTCCACATAAATAAAATCTCTTGTTTCTTCACCTGTTCCCCATAGTGTAATGTCTGTTTCGTTTTTTGCTTTATGATAAACATCCCAGATAAGTTGTTTTTGTAAACCGGGGCCGTATACAGAAAATGGGCGAGCAATAGCAATGGATAATCCATAAAGCATGGCGTACTCTTTACAGATAATTTCGGTCATCCATTTATGATAGCCATAAGGTGAAACGGGGCTTACGGGAGAAGATTCTGTAACGGGAAGTGTTACAGGATTACCATATACAGCCGCACTGGAAAGATGTACATACTTACAGGTTGCCTGGTGTTTGCGTATAGCATCCAGCACAAACACAACAGTCGTACAGTTCAGTTCAAAATCATTCAGGGGATGCTGCACCGAAAAAGAAACATTACCGCTTCCGGCACAATTAAAAATAGTATCAAACTTGTTATTGATTAAAAACGAATCAAAATCGGGACTTAAAAGAGATATTTTATCATACGCATAATGCGAAGGGTTCCTGTCAATTACATCTACTCCATGAACTGTATATCCATTCTGTAAACCGGCATTGACCACATGGCTGCCAATGAAACCTTCTGAGCCTAACACTAAAATTCGTTTCACAGTTGCTAATTAAGATGATTGAATAATAAATATCTGGTTACTACCCTGGTAAATCTGAACCTGTTTTCTTTAAAAAAGAAAACCAAAGATTGAAGGTAATAATTTGCAATCAGCAGCTTTGAGCTTTTCGTTTTTAACAGATGCTGCAGCATAGAAGAACAAGCGATATAATCAGATACACGATCTGTTTTACCGGGATCTAAAATATTTTTCGGTAAGCAATGCTTCCATTTTCGCTGAACAGCAAAACAGGAAGCGATCCACTCCTTTGTATATGAACCTTCAGAAAAATGTTCCAGCAATATCCTGTGTGTAACTACAACCTTGCAGTTTGTTCCAACAGATAAGGACCAGTCAAGATCATACCCGTGAAACCCTGCAAACATCACTTCATCAAAAGGATGTTCCTGCCATATTTTTTTCCGGCCTGCCATCAAAACACCATCAATTACCGCAACCTCACTTTCAGTTTCATCAAACGGATTACACTTAGTTTGTACATCTCCCTTTAAATGCTTGAAGTGCTGGATTGTGTTAACTCTGTAGTAGTCCTTTCTGCATGCCGTCCAGCTACCGGGATATGCTGATTTGTAACCACTTCCTGAAATCCCCACCAAACCAACTGATTTATCCGATAAAATAGTTATAAGTAACTGCCCCCAGTTCATTGTATGAAAACATACATCCTCATGCAGAAAGCAGAGCATATCATTTTTTGCCTTAGCTGCTGCTTCATTATAAACTTTACAAATTCCTTTATTGCTGTTTCGGTTATCTGTTACCAGCAATTCGTAAGGCAGGCCAATTGTTGTTTTAATGTTTTCACTTACCGCCTTTAAATAACCCGGGTTAACAGAACAGATGATTATAGAAATCATTTCCTTCTAATGGCCCTTTTAATAAAACCTGTTTGAATGGTGGGATAAAAAGAGGCGGCTGCTATTCTCTCCCATCCTTTCATATACTCACCCTTTTGCAAATAAAACAATCCTTCATTCCCTTTTTCGAGTGCCATATAAGCAGCATTCATCCTTTTCATTTTAGCCGAAGCGTTAATTTTCTGCTCTTTCAAAAATACAGTATACTTTTCCCTCATACTGTAATCAAACTGCTCTTTATAAACTGTATTATCTGCACCCTGGTATAATGTTGCAATAACACTTTGCTCATGATAACGGAAATAATTCAGTGGTTTTGCAACAAAAGCAACCTTACCATAACATAACATCTTTAGCCAGGTTAGCCAGTCGCCGTTATTCTTCAAATGTTCGGGTGCAGCGCCTACCTGTTCATAAATATCTTTACGGAATACAACTGCACTGGCATTCGGAATGGTGTTTTTATGAATCAGGAACCGATGAATATAATCCTTCCCCTCCATTACAAAATCAGTTGCAAAACGTTCCTGATCCAGATCATCCGTATATGTTTTCCAGGTTCCGGTTACAATTCCTTTTTCATTCATCCGGTTACTCTGGCAATAAGCCAGTACAATAGATGGGTCTGCATCGAGCCGGGCAACAAGCTGTTCCAGTAAAGAAGGATCTGCTGCATCATCCGATTCTGCTATCCAAATATATTCACCTGCAGCAAGCCTTACACCTTTGTTCCATTGAGCAAAAGTAGAGCCGCTGTTTTCGGTATTAAAAACACAGGAAAAACGGACGTCGCTTTTTACAAATCCATCAATCAGTTCCCTGCTGTCATCGGTTGAATTATCATCAAGAACAAAGCATTCAAACCCGTCAACTGTTTGCTGTTGTACAGTTTGCAACCTTTTCAGGAGAAAACGATGATGATTATAATTTGGGATAATGACCGTAACCATTTGTTTTATCCTATCGTTTCGCAGTTATTGTTTTTAATCTTGCTGCACTTGAAAAATAATAGAACTGCAGTTTATACCAGCAGAACAACAACCATTGTTGCTTATTTTTTTTTTGAATAGCTGCTGAAAGTAGCAGCATTGCCCGGAAAAAAGGGTCAAATTTCTCCATCCGGTAATACAGAAAGAGTTCTGCTTTTTTTTCTGTCAGCAAAACATCCGGTGTGCCCGAACTGAATCCCCCATCGGCATACTCTGCAACCACTATATCAATAAATTTTTTTTGCAAACCCCTGTTCAGAAACCAGCGTATGTTATGCTCATAATCGGCCCAGCTTTTAAACTTAAGATCAAACATGCCAATTATATTAAACACATCTTGTTTCAGAAATATTGCCTGGTGGCAGATATTCTGTTCATACAACTTCTCAGCAGTAAAGGAACCGGCATACCGGCCATTAAATCTTGAACTGTACACATCTCCGTAAAAAATTGATACGGTAGAATTCTGCTCGGCAAAGTTTTTTATCTTTTTTAAAACAGTTTCATCAAATAACCGGTCATCACTCCCCATAAAATAAATCCATTGTCCCTTTGCTTTTGCAATCCCTTTATTCATAGCATCATAAATGCCTTGATCTTTTTCAGAAAAAATGCGGATGCGTCTGTCTGTTTTGGCTATTGTCTCTGAAAGATGAATAGTTTCGTCGGTTGAAATTGCATCCATGATTAATACTTCCCAATCCGTACAGGATTGTATTACTATACTTTCTAGACAGGCTTCAATTGTTGCTGCTGAATTGTATGTTGGAATGATGATTGAGAAAGAAACCGACTGGCTCATTTCACTGTTTAATAAGTAGTTATCTCTTTAGGAAAGGCGGTCAGGTTTTTTTGCAACATAATAACTGATCTTGCTTTCAATACTTGCATAACAAGATTTTTATGCGTGCAGCCGGTTTACGAACCAGATATTATTTTCAATGATGCCCTGTGTCTGATTTAATAATGGTTCACCAGTTATTGTAAAACAGTCAAAGCCCCTTTGCTGAAAAAACAATCGCAGTGTGTCAAAAGAAACTGCGCTGAGATAATTGAATTCAAGAATAACATTTTTTATAATATACTGTTCAAAAGGAAAGTCTTCAAGTATATCAAACTCATTCCCCTCAATATCTATTTTTAACAGTGTAACTGGTTCTTTCCCGTGCAGGCTGCAGATAAAATCAAGCGGGCAACTCAGCACTTTCAATAAACCGGCTCCTCCTGCTTTTGTTACGGTTGTTCCCAGGTTATCGGCTGCCGGTTGTTCCATAGTAACCAGTTGAAGTTTTTTTGAAACTGCTGCATTGATCACCTGTACATTTGTTTCCAGTCCGTTCAGCTTCATATGATGCAGAAGACGTGGGAGTATCTTATAATTAGGTTCTACTGCCAGCACCTGCAGCCCTTTGTTTTTAAACGCTGCAATAGCGGTAAATAAGCCAAAATTTGCTCCCACATCAATGAACAATCCGCCATTTTTTAAAATGGTTTTTGCCAAGCCGGTAGAGCCCGATTCATAATTCCCTTCCATTAGCATGGTACGGGTAATCCAGTCGTTCGCATCAGGAAAAAAATAAAGCCCTTCTTCATTTTTTAATAAAATTCCTTTTGGAAAAAAATACTTACCAATCAGGTTCTGTATCCTCACTTTAGAAGGATGCGAAAACATTTTCAGATAACATTTAAATATTTTACCGCCAATAGTTGCCGGGAAGAACATACTGCTGTTTTATTAAAGACGAAAGATAGTTTCTAAATGATATGGCAGACTAATAAAATGCATAAGTTTATTGCGAATTGAAATACTGGTGATAGTAATGCTCAGCAGCCTTTTCTGCCATTCTATAAGCCTCTGCATTTAATTGATTAGGATATCCAGCGCCTGCTGCCCAGTAACCATGTTTAAAATTCTGTTCATAGTTTTTAAAGCTGTAACCCTTTAGGTTCATATCCCTGAACCAACCTACACCAAGATCAATAATGTCGTACAATCCAAACAAGGGTCCGTCGCCAATGGGTTTGCATTCTTTCAACACAATCTCCCGGTTGATCATACAGGCCCATTCGTTTAAACGGCATTCGGGTAAAGGAGTCGGAAAATTTTTATCAATAAATTGTAACGATGTTCTTGGCGAAGGCGTATTGTTGATCAACGCAACTACTTCTTCATACGATGGTTTATAATTATGATAAGTTTCACCGTTGCAGTAACCTTTAGCAGATGCCGGGCAGTTCCAGCATTGACCAATTTGCCCGATCCCTGCATTCGTACCAATTTGTTCCAGCATTTCACCAATAATATCACCTGTATACAGCACATCATTGTGTGTAATAAAAACAAAGGTTTTATCAGACTGTTCAATACCATATTGATAGCGGATTGTATAACGCCTGCTTTTTTTCTGAAACTTTATATCGGCCTGCATAAAAGCATAGCGTTTGGGGACGTAATGCACAACATTTTTAAACTGTTTTGCCACCCAACTTACCTTCTCCATATAAGGCTGTTCCCTTTCTTCAATAAAATAGATCTTATCAATATGTTGCCCGCTATGCTGCATCAGGCTTTTCAGTGTACATAAGGTTTGGTAAGGTTTCCCGTACACATTTATAACAACATCTATTTTTTGCATAACAAGTATTCTAAAACAGGCATTCGTGCAGGCTTTTAGCCGGAAATTTTATGCTTTAGTTTTTTAAGAATGATGTTGAAGATTTCGCTGTAAGAAAGGCTGCTGCCGCTTTGAATTCCCTTTACCAGATCTGCCTGCGCTTTGTTGGCGAACTCAATTTTATGTAAAAAAAGCGAGGGATGGATAAAATCATAAAACGGCTGTTCACCAAACTGGTGAACGAAAGGAGAAGCTTTGGCTGCAAAAAAAGTCATATTCTGCTTATACCATAAATCCACTTTCTGATTATTCCAGAATTTTTTTCGCAGTATATCAACGGCTACAAAATCATGTTCCCTGAATTTGGCTGTCCAGTAAGCGGAAGTCCATTGTTCGTTCAAATGATTTTGACCTCCCTGATTAGGTATAGCAGCAGAAAACAGTATAATATCTGCATGTGCAGTAATGGACGCAATAAAATCATCAGCACTCGATTCCGGTAAATGCTCGGCCACTTCAAGACAAATTGCCAAATCATATTTACGGTTGAGGTTAAAACGGTTTCGCAGGTCTATTGGGATATACCTGTGAGCCGGTATTTTCATCAACGATTTTTCTACATAATCACCATCAATACCGGTAAAGTCATTAATACCAAGATCCTCAGCCACTTTTAACCATGTGCCGATACCACAGCCAACATCTACTATTGATTTTGCAGAAGTTAACTTTAAAACTTCAGGCAACACTTCACCTGCGGCATTAAAGTTATGATCGTATTCATCGTGTATGTAAATTTTTTCCATTTCAAAAAAATAGTATTAAAAAAAAGCAAAGTACTCCTGTAATAAAACGGTTTTTACTTACTTGCCACTCACCTGCTCTACTATCTTCATAAACCGCTCACCAAAACGCTCTACATCTTTTGCATAATCGTAGCGGGCTGCAAGCGGTTTGCCTGCAGGTAACTGTTGAGTTAACAGACGGGCAAGTTCATGAGCATTATGAGTTTCGAAAAACTGTTTGTTCACATAGGTAACAAGCTGCTCTTTGTGTACCTCTATATCAGAAGCTATAATATTAGCACCAAGCGATTTTGCATCTTCAACAACCGTACTCCATCCTTCAAATAAAGAAGGTTGAATAACAGCGACACTTTTTTGCATTAATAACAACTGATCTGAACGTGGTATAAAACCCAGAAACCTCGTATTGGCTTCAATTCCCAATTGCTGTATGCGTGTTTTCAATTCTTCAAAATAACCCGGATGGCGATGATCATTTTCTTTACCTGTAAACACAACTGTAACAGCGGGGTTCCTCTGTTTAGCAAGAGCAAGCGCCTCTAAAATAACTGAATGATTTTTATGTTTCCAGAATTGATTACTGCATATAAAATACGGTTGAGTTAAATTGTAAGCAGCGAGAATATTTTTTTTGTTTTCCCTAAGATGATTATGTGTAACCGCAAATGGCAAAACAAATTGCCTCATTTCATTATCCGGGTAGATGGTATTAAAATCCTTTCGGGCTGCCTCACTGCTGAATACAATCTGCTTGCCTTTTTCAAGAATACCCTGTTGATGCTTTTTCCGTTCACCTAATTCCCATGCTGAAAAGAAATGAGGAAATTGATGTTCCTGGAAATCGGGAATCCAGTAAAGAAACGATTGTTTTTTTTGAAACCAGTATTCATTTGCCGCAGGAAACACAGCAGCAATTTTGGCCGGGATTCCTGTAATTAGATTCGTGCCGACAACATATCTGTATATCTTATTAACAGCTCTAACCAGCAGGCTTTTCTTCTTGGAAGGGTTTATCTGCTTTATGTAAGGATAACCGGTAAGCTCCTTTAATTCCTGATAATGCTTCTCTGAATTGGTAAATACACAGACTACTGGCTTTTTATTATCAGCAATAGAATTGATGGCTGATAGAAGGTTCTGAATATAATAAGTGCCGCCAATCCAGTTTTCATTATAATCATAAACAACAGCAATATTTTTCCTCTTAGCCATTATTTTTCTTAATTTCCATAAAACAGATTGCCCTGCTGTGTGCTGCATTATCATCGCCTTTTCCCTGCCCCGTATGTGGATTGAAAGAAAAAGATTCCTCACAATCGCTTTGTGAAGCAAATCGCCATCCATCAACTTTATACAGTGCAAAAGCCTTCCTGCAAGTACAGCTTAACGTAAACAACTGTTCCATTTGTTGTACCATTTCAAAATCAAACTGCTGAAAAAATCCATGATTTTCAAACTTTCCGTAAGGGAAAGTGAGTAAAACCTTACCTCCTGGTTTTACAACCCGTTCCAACTCTTTAATTACTTTGAGATACTCATAACTTTTACCTTTTGTTGCATTACTCCGCACAAGTTCATATCCATACATCGAATTATCCATATCAATATGCTCAAGCGTTGAGTGACAAACTACCTGATCGAAATAGCCATCTTTAAAAGGCAATTCACGCAAATCACCATATACATGCGAAACTCTTTTGCTGGCAAAATTATTAACCTCGGGGTAATAGGTATAAATATAAATATCCTTATCCTGCATGATAGGGTGGTCTAATATTAATTGAAAATTAAAGGTAGAACCGGCATCCAGAAAAGTTCCTTTGCCGGGTATAATATGCGACATAAGCCAGGGATATTCAATAACCCGTTCATCAAGCCCTTTGCCATATTCTTCAATTAATTTTTCGCCTGCAAATTGTTTAACGATTTCTTTCTTACTTATACCCTCATTGATTGTATCCCATTTATGCTCATTATAACCTACTGACCAGGGAACTGATCCAGCTTGTTTATAGGACTCAATGATTTCAGCCCTCGTTTTAACAACAAAATGATTACTTTGTAAGCTGTTAATGACTTTTCGTATAATCGACATAATATTTTGATTGCATTTATTTTCTTACAAGTTCAAAACAAGTAAACAGGTGTGTTTGCGGGGCTATATAAAATGTATAGTTACCCTTAAAGCTTAATTTATCCAGCCATGATGCAAAAGGGATCAAAACATTTGAAAAAAGAAATCCCGGCTTATATATTTTATTGATAACCAGTGATTGTGCAATATCAAAATCAGTCTTGTTAACAATATATCTTTTCCGAACTGTATAATCATTTTCTAAATAATTATTCAACTCAGCTTCATAAAATGGAACTTCCTTAGGTGAAATATACCATCCGTTATTTTTCGCATCTTCATAAATCTTGTTCATTGTAATAACTAAGTTCTCATCTTTTATTCCTTTTCGGTTAGCCAAGTTTAAGCAAAAAGATTTCAGTCCTGTTATTATTTTGTGCAATAATTTATCTGTTAATGACGGCATCGCTCCTGTTTTTTGAACAAATACCGGCTCATATATAAATACCTTAGTTGTTTTCGGAATTTTTTTAAGCTTTTCAAAAAAAAATACAAGCTCCTGCGATGATAAATGATGAAGTAATGCATGAATAACCACACCATCAATATCTGTTGGGAAAGATGAAGCATCGGCCAATTCATAAGTACAATACTTCTCCTTATTGTAAATTTTTGCTTCTGAAATTGCAATAGCAAGTTGTCCTTTTGAAAAATCCGTACCTAATACGTGAAAATTTTCATCGGCAATCATTCTGCAAACCCAGCCTGTTCCGCACCCAATTTCCAGGATTTTAACAGATGCCTTTTCTGAGTTGTCAGTAAAAAATTTCTTCATCTCTTTGAGATAAGGCAACCTGATTATTTTTTGCAGCTCAAAACTCATTGCCCATATTTTTTCAATGGCTCCTGCATTTGTATCCCACCAATCCATTTCTTCTTTATCGAGAGCCGCATTTGAAGTTTTAATTCTTTCCTGCCTCATTAGTTAGTTTTTTGATTACTTTGGCCGGGTTTCCAGCAACAACTACATTTTCAGGCACGTCATTTAGGACGATACTTCCCGCCGCTATTATTGCGCCTTTACCTACTTCTACACCTTTTAATATTATCGAATTAAAGCCAACCCAAACATTATCATTAATTATTATTGCAGATGATTTAACGTTTCCAGCTTCACTTGGCACACCCATATGGATTTTTTTCTTATAACTATTTGCTCTTTCGAAAGAGTCAAGTTCGTGCGAATTCGTATCCATTATGTTCACATTATGAGATATCAACACGTTATTGCCAATTAAAATTTTTTCAGCTGACCATATACGACTATGATCACCAATATAACAATATTCGCCGATTTTTATTTCACCACCATATTTAAAAACATGTAACTCTCCAAGTATGTGGCTACCTTTTCCAATTTCTATTTTTAGTTTATCATTTTGAAGGTTATGAATCAATGCTTCTGAGTGAAATGTACCACCATGATTTGTGCAAACCATATTACAATTACTTATCCTTTGAGCTGCTTGCAAATCTTCAACGACATTAAATAAACTATATTTTCTAATAAGCCAAGTTAAGAGTTTTTTAACCATGTAATTCTTTATGTTCTTTGTTGAATAAGGCCAGGGCTATTGCTATCTAAAAGAACGCCATATTTTGCTTAGATAACTTTGTATTTTACTAAAGCCCTTTAAAGCAATTGTGTCTTTTGTTTTACGAGGCAAAGAATCTCTTGTAAAAACTTCATAACTAATATTCAAAAAATCCACGTCTTCCTCTTTTATTTCAGGATGCATCAAAGGAAATGTTACTTGTAATAAAGGAAGTGATTCTACTATATCATTTGGAGTTATAGTATGTGTTGCTCTGTAATCAAAGCCTATATTTTTTACAAGGTTTACACATGGGTTTATACTTTTCCCTCTGTTAAAAAGTATACTGTATACCCATTGAGCATCCCATGTATCAATGGAATCGTTAAATGCGCTTTCCATCATGGGCTTATAAAAGTCATACCACTCATTCGTCACTAATCCCTTCTTAATAACTTCCTGAGTGGATGGGAGTTCCCACTTATCCATATTTTTATCATACAACTGCCACGCTCTCCGCCAAGTGGCCCAACCCCATATACCTCCATGGCCAAAAAAATATGATTGCTTTGGCAATTTCCATGAGCCTAAAAGATTGGTTCCAGAAATTGACATCACTTCCCGATCATACTTATACTTAATCAGTAACTCTTCAGCAAACGTAAAAAAACTCATATCCGGCAAACAATCATCTTCCAATATCACTCCTTCTTCCACCTGTTCAAAAAACCAGGTAATCGCTTCGCTCACCGCTTTACCGCAACCAAGGTTCTGTTCACGGAAAAGGGTTTTCAGTTCACAGTCCCAGTCAATGGCTGTGGCAATTCTTCTGGTTTCTGCACATAATTCTTCTTCCCCTTCTTTAACAGAACGGGGACCATCCGCAGCTATATACAGATATTTCGGCTGTATGGCTCGTATCTGTGCAAACACCTGCGCCGTTGTATCGGGCCGGTTAAATACAAGAAACAAGACAGGGGTTTCAAATGCCTTCATTCTTTTTACTGCTGATTTTGCTGTTTGTCGGTAAACAAAAGCGAGTTGGCTGTTTTTGCCGTTAATTCATACCCCTGTTGCTGCAGAAAAACAGAGATGGGTGCATTAAATTCTTCAGCCAGCTTTGTACTTAAACTTTCGGCAATAATATATCGGGGCCTGTACAATTCCCAGTTGTTCGATTGTAAGACTTCCAGATCCATTCCTTCTACATCAATACTTAAAAAATCAATACTGGTATTTTTGGGGAGATGTTTCTCAAGTATATCTGCCAGCCGGTAACAGGCTATTTGTTTTTTTTCTAAAAAGATATAATCGCTGCCCGGCAACTGTCTTTGCGCTGCAACCGTTTCATCAAATGTATTGTAAGCTGGATCCTGAAACATATAATACGTAAGTGCTTCCCCGTTACGGTTTAAAACACCTGCCTCAATATTAATATCACCGGGTCTTTTTTCGTCAAGTATTTTTTTACTACCAGGCAACGGATCAATATTAATACCCCGCCAACCCAGAAGATAAAATTTAAAGGTGTTTGAAAACCGATAGGGATGGTGTGCGCCCACATCTACATATAATCCCTTTGTCTGGTGACCAAGTAAGCGGTACAGCACAAGATCTTCCCCTTCCTGTGAAAACGAAAGATTAATAAATGCATCCCACTCTTTTTGTTCTTTCATTGGCATAGGCAACTCATCAATAATTCCCTTACCCCAAATACCATAACTCGTTTTGACAAATATTTTTTTGATCAGTTGGCTAATGCCCATTTACCATTAATTAAGAAAGGTGCAATATTGCTGATAACAGTACCGGTTTTATAAAAGTCGCCGTATTCCACATCAATAATCCCCAGAACATCTTTTGGCCAGTCGCACTCATATCCATCGGCAAGCATGCGCCCTTTAATAAATAACCTCCCTTCAGAAAAAGGAAAATTTTCAAGTGTGCAGTGAACAGTAATATAGTGGCTTCTGTCCGGTATTATTTCAAATTTTTGAAAACTGCTGTATAAATAAGACTGTATATCGTCGTACACATTATGAAAAGAAAAGCCAAGATCAATTTGCCGTACAGAAGGGTCGTTCACTTTTAAACGAAAGACCAATTTTACATTGCTGCCGGTTAAAATTTTATCAACCTGCTGGTTGTTTTCATTTTCAAGATGCAGGGTTGAAAAAACAACTTTCTGGTTTCCCGCTCTGTCTGTAAGCTCCTCCAAGTTTGTATGCAGCGAAAGATCGTTGTTCGATTGCATGTAAGCAGAAATTGTATCTGCAACAGTTCCTGCAAAATCAATACTCCCATGTTTAAGTGAAACAGCCCTTGTACATAAACTTTTTACAGCCCCCATATTATGACTCACGAATAAAACGGTTCTTCCATCCTTATCACTCACATCTTTCATTTTACCAATACATTTTTTCTGAAACTCCGCATCACCTACGGCCAATACTTCATCTACTATTAAAATATCTGGTTCAAGATGCGCCGCTACGGCAAAAGCAAGGCGCACATACATACCACTGCTATATCGTTTTACAGGTGTGTCAATATAACGTTCCACTCCTGCAAAGGCCACAATCTCATCAAAATTTCTGGCAATTTCTTTTTTTGTCATTCCAAGAATAGCACCATTGAGAAAAATATTTTCCCTTCCGCTGAGTTCCGGATGGAAGCCCGTTCCTACTTCAAGCAAACTGGCAACACGCCCCTTGATCTTAATACTGCCGGTGGTAGGAGCCGTAGTACGGCTTAAAATTTTTAAAAGTGTGCTCTTGCCTGCTCCATTTCGGCCAATGATACCCAGCACTTCACCCTGTTGTACTTCAAAATTAATATCTTTTAAAGCCCATACATATTCACTGTTGCCTGTTGAAGTACGGTCATTTGTTTCGCCAATTTTTAGATAAGGGTCTTCTTTACTCCTCACTTTATGCCACCAGCGATTGATATCATGCGAAATGGTTCCTGTGCTCACCTGACCAAGGCGGTATTGTTTAGAAAGGTCTTCTACTTTTATAATAGCACCCATACTGTAATTCTTCTTTATTTAAAATCGGAGGTTGGATTGTTTTCTTTACCCTCTTACTTATCAGCCTTTTTTACAGTAATTCGGCGGTTAAACCGTATCCATAAAAGTTTTTTCCACTTTGCTAAAAATCATGGTGCCTGTTACCATTACCACAACCATAAACAGGAAACTATAAATCAAAGAATTAAAATCAAAGTTCCCTTTCTGAAATAAAGCATAACGGAACCCTTCTACTAATGGGCTTATCGGGTTCCATTCAATAAAAGAAGCATAACTTTTACTCTTTAAAAACGAAAGCGGATAGGCAACTGGTGTTGCATACATCAGCAACTGCACCCCAAAGGTAACCAGTACTGTAAAATCCCGGTATTTGGTAGTGAGTGATGAAATAATAATACCTAAGCCCAGGCCAATGCCTGCCATAATTACTACCAGCAGGGGAATCAGCAACCAGCTTATACCAAAATGAATGGGTGTATTTTTAAAGAGGGCATAAAAAATCATACACGCCAGCAATAAACCAAACTGTATACCCAGCCTTGCTATGTTTGAAAGCACTACCGATAAAGGAAGGATCAATCGTGGAAAATATACTTTGCCAAAGATAGAAGCATTAGCAACAAATGTATTGGAGGTATTGGTTAAACACGAGGAGAAATAATTCCAGATGGTGATACCACTCATGTAAAAGAGGATAGGCTCAATCTTGTCTGTATCTATACCTGCAACTGTATGAAAAACAAACAAAAACATAATAGTCGTTAAAATGGGTTGCACCAAATGCCATACTGGGCCCAAAATAGTTTGTTTAAACTGTGCAGCAAAATCCCGTTTTACAAATAACAGCATCAGGTCCTTATAACGCCACACTTCTTTTAAGCTGAGATCAAAAAGAGATGATTGTGGTTTGATTTCGATATCCCAAGTTTCTACTGTTGTTTTATTGTTATTCATTTACTTACTTTTTTGCGGGAGGCGTTTTGCAGGGTTACCTGCATAAACACCTTTACGGTTAATGTTCTTTGTTACTACAGCACCCGCACCAATTACTACGTTATCACAAATGTTTACCGGAAGAATAGTTGCATTACTACCAACAGATACATTGTTACCAATAATTGTCTTCTTCCATTTGCTTTGATTACCTGCTGAAGGTTTTCCGTCGCTGAATGTATCATTAATGAACATTACACCATGACCTATAAAGCAATTGTTGCCAATGGTTACCAGCTCACAGATAAACGAATGACTCTGTATGCGGCAATTATCTCCAATTACTACCCCCTTTTGAATTTCTGTAAACGGGCCAACAAAACAATTATTACCTAACCTGCATTCATATAGGTTGGAAGGCTGAATAATTGTTACACCCTTTCCTGTTTTAACTTTTCGAAGAGCGCTTTTTTTAATCAGGAACTTGTTTTCCAATTCTTTAAACTTGTTTTGCAGCTTTATAAAACTGTTCAATCATTTTCACACTATGAATCGCTTCTTCTCCTGAAATGTATTTTTTTTGTTTCCCAGCAATCACCTGCACAAACTCATCATACACTTTTGCGTGATTGTTCATGGAGCCCTGATAGCCTTTGTATTGATTAACCTCGTTGCTTTTGTTAATCTCCTCAAGATCAATCAAAACAGGCTCCTGATATTCAATTGTATTTAAATAGGGTCCGCCGATCTTGATGGTGGCTTTTTCTGCAAGAATGGTTACCGAACCTTCGTAATTTTTACCGGCAGCATTTGTACTGTAATGTAAAGTGCCCGGCACACCAGCTTCGGTTACAAATGAAAACACACCGGTATCTTCCACTTCAATCATATTTTTATGTGCAAGGTTTGCTATGAATCCGTTTATTTTTTTAACATCTCCAAAAAACCAATACAGAAGATCAATAAAATGGCTGAACTGTGTGTACAGAACACCTCCGTCCATTTCTTTTGTGCCCCGCCAGTTCGATTGTTGATAGTAGCCTGCAGACCTGTTCCAGTAACAGTTTACCTGTACACTGTAAATGTTTCCCAGCTTTTTTTTATTGAGCAATTGTTTCACTGCAACAACAGGAGGGTTTAACCGGTTTTGTTTCACAATCAGCAAATGCTTTTTTGTTTTGGCAGATGCTGCTATCATTTTTTTACAATCAGAAGTTGATAGTGCCATCGGTTTTTCACACAGTATATGCTTATTTGCTTTTATGCCTTTAATACTATGTGCCGCATGTAAGCCATTGGGCGTGCAAACAATCAATGCGTCTGCTCCTGTTTCTTCATGTAACATATCATCCAGGTTTGTATACCCATAGCAGGAAAATTTCTTTGAAAACATTTTTGCTTTCTGTTCATCCGCATCACAAACAGCCAGCAATATTCCTCTTTCCCGAGCCAGTAATGCATGCCGCTCCCCAATTGTACCGCACCCAACAAGTATAAAACCGAATGACTTCATTTATGCACGCATATGCTGTTGCAAACGTTCTGTGTATCTCTCAAATGAAAAAAAGCTCAGCATTTTTTGTTGCAGTTCTTCAGGAGTCTTTGGCTCTTGCAGTACTGTTTTGATAGCCTCATACAATTCACTTTCATCATCAGGATCAACTAAAGTTCCGAGTTCGCCAAACTGAAGTGCTTCGGTGCTTCCATCTTTATTGCCTGCTATTACCGGCAGGCCGCAGGCCATTGCTTCAAGATATACAATTCCAAAACCTTCACCTTTACTGGGCATTACAAACACGTCTGCAAGCAGATAGTGATCAGTAATTTCTTCATCCTTAATATAACCAGGCATCAGTACATAAGCCCCGAGATCAAGTTGCTGAATGAGTTGTTGTACTTTTTCTTTTTCATGGGCATCTGCTTTTCCTGCAAGTATATATTTGAACTGAATCCCTTTTTTTACAAGTGCAGGAAGAATATGCAAAATTTTATCATAACCCTTATAGCCCTCTTCACTGTTTAGCCTCGTAAGTGTAAACAAAACTTTTTCACCGGCAGAAATTCTATAACGTTTAAGCAGGTAAGCAGGTTTTTCAAATTGCTGCGGCATTTGAAAATAAGGATCAATGGTATTAGGAAAAACTGTGATCTTCTTTTCATCAACTCCCTGTCTGTTTACCAATTGCAGTTTTGTAAAATGGCTTACTGCTAAAATAACATCTGCAGATTGCAATGCTTTTTTTTGAATGGCTGTTATGGTGTTAAATACTTCAATACCATGACAGATTACTGTGAGCTTTTTTTGAGGGAACAACATTTTAAACAAACGCCCGAGTATGGCCAGGTTCAAATGCCCCAGTATCAATTCATCTGTTTTAAAAAAAAGAAAGAAATGTTTGAATACAAATTTGATGCGGTTCCCATAAAATGGATGAAAGTTTTTTTTGCCGGCGTATTTTGGATCAGTAACTCTGTCATACATGCCTGCTGCATATACATCCATTAAAAGAGGTGACTGGAGTTGCAACAAAACTTTTACAAAAGCCCTGTTGAACTTTTCAATTCCACCAGTGCTTGAAAAGGTGGTAAGGGTTAAAAACATGATTCTACGCTTAGGCATGGGCGGCGTGGGCGCTAAACCTGCTCATTAATAAAGCACACCAGTAACGGCCCCATGATAATTTTTTTCGGGTGAATTGTTTGTACAGGTTTGTTTCTTCTGCATTGGCAGGTTTGCTGTATTCATTTTCCTTAAGCCACTGATCAAATGGAAAAGTAAATCCCTGTTTTTTTCGTTTCCAGATTTCCACTGGCAGCTCTTTTTCAAATGCTTTTACCAGCAGGTATTTTGGCAATGTATGGTTGAACTTGAGTGATGCATCAATACTTGAAGCCATCATCATTACTTCCTTATCCAGAAATGGCACCCGAATTTCAATACCATGCCACATGCTCATGTAATCAGAATCTTTGAGCAATTGATTTTGCATGTAAAAATTCGTTTCAATCCAGCTAATCCTGTTACCATCTTCAAGCCCGTTCAACGGATAATACTTACCTATTTGCTCAAGAGTACGTTCTACATCCTGTTCTGGCAAATTGAGTAATGATGCAGTGGCATGCGATGTAAAAATCCCCCGGTACAATAAATACTCAGCAGCAGAATGAGGCAGCCCGGCATAACTTAGTTTGCGCATCCGCTGATGCGGAAGGTGCTGTAAACCACGGAGCATTTTATCAGGAAACCGTTGTACAAATTTTATTTTTTTCTGTTGCTGAAAGGATGGATAGCCGCCAAACAATTCATCAGCCCCCAAACCGGAAAGCACGGCTTTTAATCCATATTCCTTTGCGTACTTTGAAATAAAGTACGTATTAATTCCATCAATACTTGGCTGATCCATGGCCGCTATTGCATCATCTAGGTATTGATTAAAAATTTCTTTTGTTACAAGGAAAGACTGGTGTTTTGCACCTGTTTTATCAATTATTATTTTCTGAAACCTGTCTTCTGTAAATTCCTTTTCATTAAATACGATTGATAGTGTATGAAGGTTTTCTTTTTGTGTTTTTGCCGCAATAAGTGTTAGCAAGCTGGAATCAATGCCGCCGCTTAAAAACAATCCTATTGGGGCATCCGATATCAAATGCCGCTCCACTGCCTGCTCCAGTGTTTCCTTTAAAAATTGAACGGCTTCTTCTTCAAACCTCATGTCATTTTTAAATTTCCATTTAAAAAAGAAATGCTTTTTGGTGTTGAGTGATGGAAGATCAATTACCAATGCACATCCTTTGGGAAGGGGTGTTATTTTTTTAAGGGTTGTAACAGGTTCTGGCAAATGACCAAAGGTTAAGAAAGCGCTTTTCCAGTTATGATTTTCTTCAAAAATCTTACCGGCATATTTAAAGGCCCGCATTTCTGAAGCAAAAAATAAAACATCGCCTTCTATATGATAATACAATGGCTTAATGCCTGCATGATCTCTTGCCAGGATCAACTGTTGTTTTTTTTCATCCCAAATTGCCAGCGCAAACATGCCGTTAAAAAACTCAAATGCTTCAACACCCCATTTTGCATAAGCTTTAAGAATTACTTCCGTATCGCTTTTTGTTTGAAATGAAAAACCATAATGCTCAAGTGTCTTCCTGATTTCTATGAAATTGTAAATTTCTCCGTTGAAAATAATCGTAAGCCCTGCTTCAGCAAAGTGCATTGGCTGGTGACCATTTTGAGAAAGATCAATCAGAGAAAGTCTCCGGTGCCCCAGCGCCAACGGGAGTTTGGGATGAATGAAAACACCTTCATCATCAGGCCCACCATGCTGCATACTGTCACGCATGGAAAGAATCCGCTGCTGTAACTGCTGTTCTTTGGGGTTATATATACCAGCAATGCGGCACATAGCTATTATCTGAGACCAATAAACTTAAGCAACTGGTTATACCATTTGTTTTTTGACGGGTCGGTATCATAATAACCATAGCCATAACCATAACCGTAGCCATAACCATAGCCATAACCACCATAACCATAATAACTGTTATAACCTTCTACTTTAATGTCGTTAACAATGATAGATGTATTATTGAATTTCTTTTGTTTATATAAATCATCCAGCAATTGTAATTGCTTTTTATAGGTGTATCGCTGGCGCACAACAAACATTGTAAAATCTGCATATTGGGAAAGTGAGAGTGAGTCGCTCACCAGGCCAACAGGAGCTGTGTCTATAATAATTGCATCAAAATTATCCCTGCACAAATCAAAGAGTTCTTTAATTTTCGGGTCCAGTAATAATTCTGATGGATTGGGAGGAGTGGGGCCACATCCTATTACAAAAAGGTTCTCGTTTTCAGGAACCTGTACCGGAAGTTCTTCAAAATTTACTTTACCAATTACAAAATGCGTAATACCCACTGTACGCTGCATACCCAGACCGTTAATAATTTTCGGTTTACGGAGATCGAACTCAAGTATAACTGTTCGTTTGCCTGTTAATGCAATAGAAGCTGCCAGGTTGGTGGCGGCAAATGATTTGCCCTCACCACTGAAAGAAGAAGTTACCAATATAACAGGCGTTCTGTCATGCTTAAAAAAGGTTTGCAGGTTGGATCGTATGATTCTGAATTGCTCTGCAAGAATGGTGCGGCTGTTTCTTATCACCACCAGTGTTTGCGGTTTATCTTTATGCCCCAGCTCGCCAATTACAGGAATAGAAGTTGCTTTTTGTATATCTGCCTTGGTAGTTACTTTATCATTTAACATATCCCTGATAAGGATAATAATAACGGGGATAAGCAACCCAAAAAAGATGGCCAGCATATACGCATTTTTGCGCTTGGGTTCGTAGGGCGTATAACCACCCTCTGCTTCAGCAAAAATTCTTGCATTTGAAACAACTGATGATAATTGAATTCCTGTTTCTTCTCTTTTTTGCAGCAAGAAAGTAAATAACTCGTTTTTAATTGCCTGTTGCCTTTTAATTTCCCTTATCTGGCTTTCTTTTTCCGGAAGCGAGAAAACATCATTACGCACCGTATTGATCTGGCGTTCGAGATCTGTTTTTGACAAGAGATATGCTTTCCTGATGTTTTTAAGATTTTCAATAATAGAAGTACGTGTGTTTTCAAGGTTTAGCTCCACTTCTTTAATAACCGGATTGCCAGGTTTGTTAAACTGCAATTCATTTTCACGTTTACTAATCAGGCGGTTATAGTCAGAAACGAGTTGGTTTAATGTGGGGTCTTCAATACCCAGTGTAGTGGGGGTTAACTCAAATTTCTTTGATTTGTCTTTTACATAATTGTCCAGCATATCCAGCAGTTCAATTTGTACTGATTGTTTATGAAGCTCCGTTTCCGTTGAATTCATTTTATCAAGGTACATTTTAGACTGCTCTTCCAGATCAATGTATTTATTATTCTTTTTAAACTGCTGAAGATTGCTTTCTACTATTCCCAACTCATTTTCAAGCTTGCCGAGACGGTCATTAATGAATTTGAGCGAGTTTTGAGAAATACGGCTTTTGTCTGCCACACTGTAGTCACCATATTCGGCCATAACCTGGTTGAGGATATCCCGGCCTTTATCAGGGTTAAGTGTGTTTAAAGAGAGATTGAGCACGCTGGATGTTCTGCTTTTAGCAGCTATATTCAGGCTTCCTGAAATACCTCCCGCAACCTCCTTGGAAGGTATCCATGAATAAGTAATATTGCGGTCGGCAAATAAATCATCGCTCAGGCCATCAGAAACGATTCGGAATACTGATCCCCCGGTTTCAATGTTACTGTAAAAATTTCTCGGCTTCGTTTCTTTGTTAAGAAGAAATGTTTTGCTATTTATGACCCGGATATTAAATGAATAACTTACCAGGCTGTCCGCTATTTTTATTACATCAACTCTGAAAGGGGATGATTTATATATTTCACTGCTTCTTACATTACCGTGTTCAATATAAGTATTGTTTAAATGAAGTTTATTTACCACCCGTGCAAGGAACTCCCTTGATCGCATCAGGTCAATTTCATCTTCCATATTAATCTTATCCGCCGGGTTAAAAATGCTGCTGAATTTCTCATCCCCTTTTATGTTGGTGGCATTCTGAACTTTAACAATCATACTGGAAGATACCATATAATAAGGGGTGGCCCAGCGCAAATAAGCCCATGCAATAATGAGTGCAAGCCCCATGGAAAAGAAAAACAAGGGGAGATTGGAAATATACTTAAATAAAATTTCTTTAAATGTAAGTATCCTGGACTCATCCCCGTTCTGCACGATAAAGTCGTTTCCGTTTTGGTTCATTATCAGAGTTGAGTAATTAAAATGACTAATAGATTAATAATACTTAACCCAAGGCTGAATATTTGTGCAGTTCTTGCAAAACTTTGATCTGCCGATTGTAATTGCCTTTTGGTTGGGCTTACATAAATCACATCATTCTGGCGCAGGTAGTAATTGGGAGAATTTAAAAAATCACCCTTCGTTAAATCTATGTATTGCCAAATACGTTTCCCGTTTTGCTCCCGCTGCAATAAAATGTTTTTAAGACTACCCCCTTGTGCAATACCACCCACTTCACCCAATGCTTGTAAAAAATTGATCCGTTCTGATTCAAATGTTTTCCTGCCGGGTGATTGAACAGCCCCCAAAAATGTAACACTAAAATTCATATAACGGATATTAACAATTGGGTCTTCTTTTAGATAATCGGAAGCACGCCTAATGATTTCTTTTTCCAATTGAAGCTTTGTCATACCATCTGCCTGAATTACTCCGAGCAGTGGTAATTTTATTTCTCCGGTGGCAATATCAACAAGGTGGCCTGACATAACAGGCGACTGAGGTGCCCCACCACCCGAAGATGGCAAACTTCCGCTTGAATAATTCTGGCTGAACAATTGATTGGAAGATGAGCTTCTGGATGAAATAGTGATTTGCAGCAAATCGCCTTTTTGAATAATGGGTTCAACAAGCATATATTGATTGAGCTTTGCAGTATCCAACCCCTCATTAAAATAAACCATCTCTTTCCGCAATTTTTCAGGCGATGTGCAGGAAGCAAGAAGCAATATTGCACCAGCAATAAAAAATGACAATTTTTCAACCACTGTTTTCTTCATAAGCAAATAAAATTCCTGCTTCATAACGGTTACTTAATGATTTTATTGGTAATCGGTTCCAGGTTACTCTTTTCAAATTTGGCTGTAAGCTCATAACCCAAACTTTCCAGCAGTACATACACCCTGTTATTCGCCACTTTTATTACTTCCCCTTCTGTATCCATCAGCACACCTGTTTTTACCCTTACCCTTTCGCCTGCGGCTATTGATACAGGTATTGCAGTTACTTCTTCATACTCATTCAGGAATTTTTTAATCGTTTCAATTTCTGACTCTTTGATTTTGGCCGGGTTTCCGAGCCAATATACAAAGTTTACCACCCCATCCGTTAAACGCACCCTTGTTTTTTCCTCATCAGTAATGCACACAAACACATACGATTTAAAAAGCGGCTCTTCCACTACCTTATACCGGTCGCTCCAGCGGCGGCGTACTTTGGTGAGAGGACAGTAATGCTCCAGCCCTTTTTTCTCAAACAGGGCAGTCACCTTTTTTTCCCACCGGGGTTTGGTGTAAACAGCATACCAGTTTTTGTTTTCTTTCATTGTTCAGGCCAAAGCTTCGCCACCTCAGTTACATTTGTTTTAAAAAACTGAGTTTTATTACGTTATATTTAAAAAAATAAGGCAAACATGCCCTAAAGGCCTGCTTACCTTCTCTTTATTTTTTTTCTGCCACCCGGGCAAATCTTCTACTGGTTTCTCTGCTGCTGTAATTACTCATAAAAACAAGCAGATGATAAGGCTGCTTTTTTCAGTTGCAAAGATATGGATTTAAGGCCCTTATCTTCTGTTGAACGGGTTACAAAATCATCACTTACCTGCCTCCTCATTTTTCAGGCCGCAATATAGCCTTAGAAGTTGAAATTTGAACAAAATGCCGGTTTTCTTTATCCAGTTTTTAATTGGTTTTGTTGATAAGGCTTTTGCTTACTTTTAATACCCAAAACCATTGCTTGTGAATCAGCGCTTTTATTCCCTTGATGTTTTTCGTGGTGCTACTGTTGCGCTCATGATCCTGGTAAACAATCCCGGATCCTGGAGCCATATTTATGCCCCGCTGGAGCATGCCCCCTGGCACGGACTTACGCCCACTGACCTGGTGTTTCCATTCTTTCTTTTTGCTGTGGGGAATGCCATGACCTTTGTAATGCCCCGCCTGCAAGCGGGTGGCGATGGTGTGTTCTGGAAAAAAGTAATTAAACGTACGCTGCTCATTTTTTTAATTGGTTTATTACTTAACTGGAGCCCTTTTATAAAATGGAGCGGCGATGAACTGATTGGCAAACCTTTTGAAACCCTGCGATTGTTTGGTGTATTGCAACGAATTGCCGTTTGCTATTTCTTTGCTTCGGTTATCGTTTACTATTTTAAACCAACAGGAGCTTTTGTTACGGGTGCCATCCTGTTATTGTTTTACTGGTTACTTTGTTTGCTGGGCAATCCTTCTGACCCCTTTAGTCTGAAAGGATGGTTTGGAACTGCCGTTGATATGAAAATACTGGGTGAAAAACATATGTACCACGGTGAAGGCGTTGCCTTTGACCCTGAAGGAATCATGAGCAGTTTTGCAGCCATTGTACAGGTGATCTTTGGCTATCTCGTGGGCTATTACATTCAAACAAAAGGAAAAACGTTTGAAATGGTAACGGGTTTGTTTGTAGCCGCCACCATTCTGGTTGTTACCGGTTTTATGTGGGATATGGTGTTTCCCATCAACAAAAAAATATGGACGAGCTCTTATACTGTTTATACAACCGGGCTTGCCATGTACACCATTGCCACCATGATTTATTTTATTGAATTCAGAAATGTAAAGGGATGGCTCACCAAATTCTTTGATGTGTTTGGTAAAAATCCGTTGTTCATTTTTGTATTGAGTGGTTTTTTACCAAGGCTTACTGGTTTGTTTCGCATACCCAACGGCCTTGCAGTTGATGGCACACATAAATACCTCAGTGCCTTTAGCTGGTATTATGAAAAAATATGCAAACTCATTCCCGGGGCGCCCGAAAATGGCTCATTGTTTTATGCCATTACCATGATTGTAATGTACTGGGCTATTTGTTACTGGCTCGATAAGAAGAAGATTTATATAAAAGTGTAACTCAATTTTTGGGTAACGGGCTTTTATGCTACTATCATCTGCGGTGGCGCCGCATGCCGAAGTTATCATTCGGCATCAAGACCGCCAGCGTCTCGGCTCTTGTGCTGCATCAATTCTATTCAACTTTGTTTGCAGCGCCCCGCTTAGGCGGTGGTACACTACCAATTCTATTCATCACAATAATAACATGGTTGTTATTGTATATGATTTATTTAAAAAAGCTTCACTCAAATACAGCTTCTGCAACTGCTACACTCTCCGGTTTGCCAACATCCACCAGCTTATCACCACTGTGGTCATATCCAAGTATTAAATGTTCTGCAGCTAAATCCAGGTAGGTATCTATCAATGAAAATTTTCCTGTTTGGCGAATGAGTGAAAAAATGCGTGGCTCAAACACCACTACGCAACTGTATGCTTTTTCAATCAGCGCTTTATTCATTCCTTCTCCTTTGGGGAAGTTTAGGAAGGGGCCTCTTTCCTGCCCGGTTGTATTATTTCTCCAACCGCATAAACGGTTGTTTTCATCAAACAAAAAATTACGGGACGTTTTGCGGTTGGTAACTGCAAATGAAATGAGCGCTTTGTTTTGCTGATGATAAGCAAGCAGGTGATTCAAATTTAAATTCGTTAAAATATCTGCATTGAGGGTGATAAAAGGTTCATCACTTTCCAATAATGGTCTTGCTTTTAATAAACCGCCGCCTGTTTCTAAAACCTCATCCCGTTCATCACTGATCATTATATTGCTTCCCCAGCCTTTGTTGGTTTCAACAGCATCAATGATCTGATCAGCAAAATGATGCACATTCACCACCACATCTTTAATGCCGTATTGCTGCAGGTATTCAATATTTCGTTGCAGTAAACTTTTGCCGTTTACTATTGCCAGTGCTTTGGGATGATGATCCGTCCATGGTTTAAAACGTGTACCCAAACCTGCTGCAAAAATCATTGCTCTAAGCCCCCTCCGCCCCCTGAAGGGGGAACCGGCAGCAGTATCATTATTATCAATCATTCTATTCGTTAATTTGTTTAGCTGTTTAATTTTTACCGGAGTGTATATAAGCCCCCCTTTAGGGGTTGGGGGCATTATTCCAGTTCTTCGCATCCTGTACTAAATGTTTCAATTCAATCTTAACGCCATACTTATTTTTAAGATGCCTTGTTAATGCGTCTGCTGCATATACACTTCTGTGCTGGCCTCCCGTACATCCAAAACTTATTTGCAGGTTTTCAAAACCACGTTTCATATAATCTTCAACTGATATATCCACCACATTATAAATACTGTTGAGAAACTGCGGCATTTTAGTATTCTGTTCCAGGAAATCTTTTACTTCTTTATCCCGCCCCGTGAGCTGCTTGTATTCTTCAACCCGGCCGGGGTTTAAAATACCACGGCAATCAAAAACAAAACCACCTCCGTTATCACTTTCATCTTTGGGAATGCCTGTTGCTTTATAAGAAAAACTACTGATATGCACCACCAGCTTTGTTTCATCTGTTGCTTTGGGTGGTTCAAACCGGTGAATAATTTCATCTTCCACCATTAGTGAAAGCAACCGCTCAAACTCCGGCACACTGATGCCTACTTGTTTATTTTGCAAAAACCAACGCAGGTTCTTTAATGCCAGCGGAATGCTGGTTAAGAAATGCGCCTTGCGTTCAAACAAACCACGAAAGCCATAGGCGCCCAGCACCTGTAATAATCTTATGAGTACATAACCGTTATACTGACCAATAAAACGATTGCGGTCAATTTTTGATTGCAGTATATTTTCAACATTATCAATATAAAACTCCAGTAAACTGTTTTTCCATTCTTCAGGCAGTTCTGCTTTTGCCTGCCATAATAATGAAGCTACATCATACTGCACTGCACCTTTCATACCGCCCTGGTAGTCTATAAAATGCACCACCTCCCCCAAGCTCCCCCCAACAGAGGGGGTTACCATCACATTCCTGCTCTGAAAATCACGAAACATAAAATACTTATGATCCACCCTTGCCAGGTAAATACTCAGCACTTCAAAATCATCCACCAGTTTTTCTTTATCGTATGGAATTTTTAATGCATCCAGGAAATAATATTTGAAATAGAGCAAATCAGCCAGGATGGCCTGTTTACCAAACTCCTGCGATGTGATGCACCATTCATAATTAAAATGTTCATGTCCTTTTATCTGCATGTGTGCCAGTTGCTGTAAACTCTGCTGAAACAATCCATATACATGATTATTATAACCATGCTGCTCCAGTTCATTGAGCAACGAAACATCACCCAAATCTTCCTGCAGATAAATGCTTTCTTCTTTATTCACTGCAAAAATGAACGGCACGGGGCAATTGCATTTTTTAAAATGCTCACTAAAGCGGAGAAAGGTTTGGTTTTCTTTAATGTTTTTATTCCAGGTGGCAATACAAACCGTTTCGCCTTCCACACGGTAATACACACGGTCGCTGCCGCTCTGGGGAATTTTAGAAATACTGCCGGGCATTGTATTGAAATGTGAACGGTAGAGTTCAGCAATCTGTTCATTGATGGGTTGCATAGCTTCAAAGGAACGAAAAATTGTTATTTTACACCCACAAATTATGCGCCGCTTTCTCCAAACCATATTAACCAAACCCGTTCTCTGGCTGGCCAATAAATTTTCAAGCAGCCCGGATATGAAACGGGTACATGATGCACTTTCAAAATTGTATGACGCTGTTTTAAAAGGCGACACCAGGAAAGGCATTGTATTACCGCTGGATGTAACCAAAGACCGTTATATCATTTTCAGTGATCAGCATAAGGGAGCCAAAGACGGCAGTGATGATTTCAGAACTGCAGAACCCAATTACCTGGCTGCCATGGAATATTACTATAATGAAGGTTTTCATTTTATATCATTAGGTGATTGTGAAGAGCTGTGGGAGAATTTGATTTGGCCCGTGATGAGTAAAAACAAACCAACTGCAGAAGCTGAAAAAAAATTTGTTGCTCAAAACCGTTTTACCAAAGTGTTCGGCAATCATGATCTTTTCTGGGCCAATGATCCCTTTGCATCACTCTATTTAAAAAACATGTATGATGAAGCAGTGAAAGTTTATGAAGGCGCAGTGCTGCAAACCAGTTATGAAGGAAAAGAAACCAATATTTTTTTAACGCATGGCCACCAGGGCGACGGGCAGAGTGATGGCAATCCGTTAAGTGCATGGATTGTTTCAAGAATATGGGCGCCGCTGCAAAGTTATTTGCGCATCAACCCCAATACACCTGCTTATAAAACGGAAATGAAAACATTGCACAACCGCTTTATGTATGAATGGAGCAAGGAGCAAAATAACCCGCCTTTGATTACCGGTCATACGCATCAGCCAGTGTTTGCCTCCCTTACCCACCTGGAACGTTTGTATAAAAGTTTGATAACTGCAGAAATGCAAAACAATATTCCTGAAATAAACAGGCTGAAAAATGAAATTGGTTTCCGGCAAAAAGAATATGATTATGTGGCAGCGAATTACAGGGAAATGAAACCTTATTATTTTAACACCGGCTGCTGCTGTTTTAGTGATGGTGATATTACCGGGATTGAGATTGCAGAAGGTATGATACGGCTGATTAAATGGAATGAAGAAAACGGGGTTTCAAAAAGAATGGTGCTGGAAGAGATGAGTTTGAAAGATTTATTGATGGAAAGTTTTGAGTAAGAGATTGTTTGAGTTAATGCTTTCAGGTTTTCTATTCAACAAAGAGTTTAAAAGAAAAAGAGACCTGAAAAAAAGAATTTATTCCTTTCGCTGTTTAAAGCAGCTTTTGTTATGAGTGGTAATTTCATTGCCATTTTTTCTGCATTGTTCCGTTCTCTGTGTGAAACTTTTTTGCACGCCCGCCTGAATGTATTCATACGGGCAGGCAGAGAAACGGAGGTTGCAGAGTAATGAATGTTGTGCATTTGTATAAACTGCCACGCTCTCATTGATGCCATGAAATACTGAACCATGAAACGAGCGTGGCAAGGAACGATGCCACAACGTACAAATGCCGGTATCAATCCTTTACTTCTTCCAGGTATTATTGCCAAAATTTACATCAGGTAATTTTTTATCAGGATCCACCACTACTTCTGTTATTTCAATTTTTGTTTTTACAGGAAAGGTCCATGTATCACCTCGCTGCCACACTTCAACCGGCAATTGCATGGTTTGCACATTACCATCAGCATCGGTAATTTTTACCGTTACGGGCATGGGCATTTGTTCCAGCAATTGTAAGGTAATGTTGGTTCTGTTTTTACTGTTGCCCCGTATAGCTGCCACATCTTTTACACTCACATCAAATTTCCAATCATTCAACACCCAGCTTCTCCAGTACCAGCTTAAATCTTCACCTGCTACGTTTTCAATGGCATGAAAAAAGTCCCAGGGTGTGGGGTGTTTAAAAGCCCATCGTCTTACATATTCTTTAAAGGCTGCATCAAAACGCTCTTTGCCCAATACTTCTGTTCTTAATAAATACAGCATCATGCCCGGTTTAAAATAGGCAGCCACACCCAGGTTTTGCTGCTGAATTATTTCAGGTGTATTTAACAGCCCATCCATTTTATCACCAAAAATATAAGCAGCCATACCGCTTACATCGGGTTTATCAACATACTCTCCATTGTTAAACGCTTCAGCAGAAAGGATATTGATGTATGTATTAAAACCTTCATCCATCCATGCATATTTACGTTCATTGCTTCCTACAATCATGGGAAACCATGTGTGACCAAATTCATGATCGGTTACGCCCCATAAACCGGCGCCCATTGCCTGCGCACTGCAAAACACAATACCGGGATATTCCATACCGCCTACCACACCTGCCACATTGGTGGCAACAGGATAGGGAAATTCAAATAAATAATTACTGTAAAATTCAATACTTGCTTTGGTGTACTCAGTAGAGCGGCGCCAGTCATTCTGATCTTTAGCAGATGCACTTTCTTTGGGATATACACTTACCGCCATTGATTTTTTTCCGCCGGGTAAATTGATGCGTGCTGCATCCATAATAAAAGCAGTGCTGGCAGCCCAGGCCACATCACGTGTGTTTTCACATTTAAATTTCCATGTGGTATTTAAAGTGGAAGGGCGTGAGGATGCTTTGTTTACTTCATCAGCCGTACGAATCATTACTGTTTTATCACTGTTCATCGCTTCGCCCCAGCGTTTAATTTGTTCGGCCGTAAAACAATCCTGTGCATTGGTTAATGCACCGCTGCCCGCCACAATCATATTGGATGGAGCGGTGATGTTGAATTGAATATCACCATACTCCAAATAAAACTCTCCCTGGCCAAGATAAGGATTGGTATTCCATCCAAGTATATCATCATATACACATGCACGTGGAAACCATTGTGCCACTTCATACACCCAACCATCTTTTTGTTTAAGACGACCCATACGATCGGTGCCACATTCAGGAACAGTGAATGCATATTCAATCATTACTTTCATACTGGCGCCGCTGCTCTTTAATACTTCCGGCAACCATATTTGCATACGTGTATCAGTAATGCTGTGTTTGGGCGCAATTGTTTTTCCGTTGAGTTCAATTTTTACAGATCTGATCATATCACCCTCTGTGAACTGATCGTTTGCCCAGCGCCCGCCCTGTGTGGTGGTAGTGGCAGTGGCACGTGAATCTTTACGGTAAATATTCTGATCTAACTGCAGCCAGAGAAAACGTAAATCATCTGTACTGTTATTGGTATAAGTAAGTGTTACATTACCGGTAACGCTGTGATCATTGGGGTTGATGGTGGCGTTAATCTGGTAATCAGCTTTGTTTTGCCAGTACTTTGGCCCGGGTTCACCGCTTGCACTGCGAAACACCGTGCCAGGGTAAGGATAAAAGAAGGGATGAAATGCTTCACGATGGTTGTACTTGCTTTGGGCAAATAAGATGGTTACAAAACAAACTGCAACCATGGTTACAATAAATTTCTTCATTACAATTGGTTAATTAATGGCTAAAGAAACGAAGAGTTCATTATATGCTGAAAATATATTTTAAAACCCTGCGTTAAATTGAAACTGAACATGAATGAATAACCCCTGCTCAAAATTGAAACAGGGGTTAAAAAATGCAACTGCAGATTCCATTTAACTACAAAGGATCTATTCACCCATCACATCTTCTTTTCCCCGTCCGACTGGATCATCCGGGCGGGCTTTCTTCCACGAACGGTGTTGGGCGCCATCCATTTTTACAATCTTCGGCGTAAATTTTCCAACCACATCCACCAATGCTTTTTGGCTTTGCATTACAACATGAATGTCTTTATAAGCAAATGGTGATTCATCCAATCCGCCACCCAATAATTTCACTCCAAACTTTTTCAATTCATCTTTGAATTGTTTATCCGTTACACTTTGCATGGCTCTTGAACGGCTCATCTTTCTGCCCGCACCATGACTGGCAGAATTTACCGATGCCATTTCACCTTTTCCTTTTACAATAAAACCATCGGCCGTCATAGAGCCGGGAATAATACCCAATACATCTTTCCCTGCCGGTGTTGCTCCTTTACGATGAACAATCACTTCCTTACCATCTCCTTCGGCTCCGCTCAGGACTTCCTTCCATGCAAAGTTGTGATGGTTCTCTACCATCTTCATTGGTTTACGACCCAGCTGTTTTGCAATTTTATCATGAATGATATGGTGACAGGCGCTTGCATAATCACCCGCCAGGTTCATGGCATTCCAGTATTCAATGCCTTCTTCTTCATCCAATGTTAACCATGCCAGGTTTTTTGCTTCCTGCGGCAAACGTCTTTTGCTGATGGCCAATTTTGTATAATGATTAGCAATATTGGCGCCCAATGCACGGGAGCCGGAGTGTGATAATAATCCTACATACATTCCTGCATCAATACCCAGCATTGCATCTTTTTCTGCAATTTCAACCACGCCAAATTCAACAAAGTGATTACCGCTTCCGCTGCTGCCTAATTGTTTCCATGCACGGCCATGCAAATTTTTTAATAATGGGAGCTGATAAAATAATTCATTCTCCATTACTTCATGATTGCTTGCAGTATCAAACTGCTGGCCGCTACCAAACAAAGTTGCTTCGCCCATTTCTCTTGCAAAAAAACTTTCTTTTTGCACTAACTCTTTTGGATTAATATCAAAAATGCTCAGGCACATTCTGCAACCAATATCCACACCCACACCATAAGGTATAACTGCATTCTCTGTTGCAAGTACACCGCCAATCGGTAATCCATACCCGCTATGTGCATCGGGCATTAATGCACCCGCTACACTGATAGGTAACTTTGCTGCCTGATACATTTGATGCATGGCGCCTTCTTCAATATGTTCCTGTCCGAATACATTGAACTGAATACCCTGCTGATTCAATGATATGTTTGTTCCGTCCATTTCTTTCTTTGGTATTAACTGTTCCGCAATTAAACCCAGCGCCGCATCATTTTCATATTCTACCGGTGCTGCCAAAATGTTTTTCAATAAGTCCATTACTTCCTCCTTTGCAGAATGCTTATAGTGTTTCTGCATTACATTCATAGCAATGCTGATGACCGGCCCTTCGGGGTAGCCAACAGCACGCAATTCTTTACCGGTTAATTTTAATTTGCTCATTGTTATTTTGTTTTGCCACAGATTGCCCAGATTAGCACAGATGCAATTTGCGGATTGTTTTTTGTGATACCAGCTTTTGTTCTTTGTGGCATCATCGTTGCGTCGCAATCCTTTCATCGGTATTGCTGCTATGATGCTTCTTCTTAGCAATCACTCCTTTTCATTTTATCAGTTTGTTTTTGTAAATTGCAATAAATATTTTTTATGCCTTCTGTTTCTGTAAAAGCAAAAAAGACGGTGCGTTCTAAACGCAAGCCAAAGGCAAAGCCTATGACCAAATTGGAAATGGTTCAAAAAATGCTGGCCGACCAGAAGTTTATCAGGGAAGCCATCCAAAACGGAGTTACGTTTCAGGAACTTCAGGATAAATATGGTTACAAGTTTGCAACCATATAAAACAATTATTCACAACCCGTTTTATTACTCGTTTGTAACAACTTCGGGTGTTGAATATTTCTGCTACTTTACTCCATACAAAGAATATTTTCCAAATTACCCAACAGAAGTTGCTTCAAAGTTTTATGCCTTTAATCTTGACCTGGCCGACAAAAAAGCAAAACAAAAAGGCGTTGATAAGCGTATAGCTGATACAGTTATTACTATTGTGGGTGATTTTCTTAATAAAAAAATTAATGCCGTTGTTTATATATGCGACCCATCAGATGGAAAAGCGAAAGCACGGTTCCGTAAATTCAAGAGCTGGTTTGACTATTATGAACACCCTTCCTATCAAATTATACAAATCACTTCCGACTTTGAAGCAGGTGGCATGAAACTATACACCGCTCTTTTAATTCATCGAAAAAACAAACTTAAGAAAGAACTTGTTGAAGCTTATCTCAACCTTACTGATTAAGATGAGGATGAGAAGTGAGAAATCAAATCCTCACCTACAATTATTCATTTTTCATAATACACCTTTCTAATTTTAATTAACATCTCATTTATTTTCTTCAAATCCGGTTGCTCCTGCAGACTTGATTGTTCAAACAGATCCGGCAATTCATTTTTCAACTGCTCTGCTTTCAAAACCAATTCATCATACTCAAATTTTCCGTGTTTTATACCCAGTAAAAAATCACGGTCTTTTCTAAAAACATTGATCTTGCCTTCTGTTGCAATTTCTTTTGCCATCAATAACAGCCGAAATACATGCATCATGTTTTTGGAATCATAGTTTTTGCCATGACGCATGGTTGTTTGATATCTTTCTTCGTTTCTTTTATCCACCCAATCCCAATATTCCTTGTGCCGTTTGCAATAAATGGAATACCCATCTTTATTAAAGTACAACATGCCAATTGGTGTTTCCCCTTTTGGTATGCTGCTCAAACAAACATCATTGGCTTCTTCTTTCCGTACAATACCATTGTAAGCAATACTATCCGAATAGTACATATTATAGCAATCTTTCAGGTGCGCCACTGCTGCCAATCCTAATTTTTGCTCATCAAAACCGCCTTCATTTAAAAATTGCTGCAAAGGAACAGATTGCCTGCCGGCATATACATAACAAAAGTCCTGCACCTGCTTTCTTTCCTCATCCATTGGGTTCACAATCTTTTTCTCCAGCCCATACGCTTTCTTTATTTGTGTAAACGCATAGTTGGCAAATGTTTTTTCACACAGTTTGCTTAAAAACAATTCCTGCTTTATCTCATCCATTATTGGATGTTTATACAACACACAATTCTCCGGAACATTCAACAATTCCATGATATTGGGGTTGTTTTTGGAAAGTAATTCCACAAACCTGCGCAATTCATAATACACAATGTCATTCGTTTCATTTGACACCTGTTCAGGATATTCCACTGAATAGAAAACCTCCTTTGGCAAAATATACACACCCCGGATATCTGTATCCGATGTTGCCGTATCCAATCCGTATGCTTTGCTTCCGGTAATGGCTTCAAAAACTAAATGCCCGTTATTCTTTATCCATTCAAGTGTTATCATTGTTGATTCAGTGTTTTTAAAAAGAATTCATTCAGCATATTATAGTTTCGTTGTTTGCTAACTCCTAAATTACTCTTTGATTCTTCCACCTTGCTGAATAATCCGGATATCCAGTTGTGAAAAAAATCGTCCCTGTTATGCAGATACTTTTCTCCTACAGTTGCCTTCAACGATATTAATTGCCTTAATCTGCTTGCCCTTTGATTGTCTGTATACTTCATCAGGCCTTCTATATGCATTGGCAGCACTGATTTGTCTTCTGCTATCCAGTTACAAGACAGCAACGATCTTATCAAATAGAAAAAGCTTTTGAGCTTAAAAGATTCAGCATCCTTTATATCTGCCCAAAACTTTATAGCCAATGAATGGTGATGATAAAATACGGCTGTTGGCGAATAATACTCAGGTATCAATTGCCGGAATGCCTCTGTAAATTCATCATTGGCAAAATATTCAACCGGCGATTGAAACCGTTCTATTAAAGGCGCATTCGGCTTTTTTAACAGCATCAAACACTTTTTCAAATCCCAGCCGGTTATATCCAAATCACCATCTATAAATTCGATTGTATCTTTTCGTTCGCCCAGGTTTAAGTACCAATCTTTCGGATGCTTGTATATAAAACGAACATCATAATCGCTGTCTGGTGAAGGAAATCCCCAAGCCCGGCTGCCTGTTTCGCAGGCGTAGAGTATTTGAACATTGTGTTTTTGCTCTATTTGTTTTATATGTTGAAGTACTAATTCCATTTTCTCAACTTAAATTGTTCTTTAATTTTTCCATTTGCATTAAATGTCTTTTGGCATGCTGAACCAGGAAGTAGATGTAATGATAAACATCTATTTTATCTAAATTATTTACTGTCATAGTTGTCTTATACAATACTCCTTCACCATTTGATAATTGATTAAGCAGACTTAAGCATTCACTTAACTGCATATCCAATCTTCTCCTTATTTCCTGCAAGGATAACAAACCCGTTGGCTCCATGTGCACCGGCCTGTTCCATTCAAACGATTGGTGCTCTCCAATTGCTTTTAACTTGTACCAGTCAAGGTCGTAGTTTTCAAGCTCTGATGAAAAGTTACTATTCTTTGCTTTTTCTAAAGCCTTTACTGCTCCTTTATGAATAAGGATAAGTAAATAGTGATTGGTTAATGAAATATGCTCCAGTATCTGAATTACTGACCAGCCTCCACCTGCAGGTTTGTAATTCAGCAATGTCGTATCGCTTTCAAACCAGTGAAAAATTTCATTAAAAGTATCAGTCAGCTCATTCGTTATTCTATCAATTACATGACGTATCATTTTCTGTTTTAAAGTTAACTTTTGTTTTGTTCAATAGAATTACCAAACGTACAAGTGTCAAGACGCTTGCGGTCTTGATGCCGAATGACAACTTCGGCATACGACGCAACAACAGCTCAATAGCAGCAATGGCGGCGACTACATAAAAATAATCACCCGCCATTACAAACTATTTTATTTCTGCGGCACAAAAATCTGCTTCAGCTGTTCAATGAGTACACCATTGCCGTTTATGCTGATGCTGCTGATTTTATCAGCAATCTTTTCCACGTATTCCATCTCTTTCAGTTTCCACAGCATGGCATTGTCTTCCATCAGCTTGGCAGTGTTGAGCAAACTACGGGTGCTGGCAGTTTCTTCACGACGCATAATGGTGTTGGCCTGTGCTTTCTTTTCGGCTACCAATACCTGGTTCATGATTTCTTTTACATCACCCGGCAAAATGATATCACGGATACCAAAGCCGCTTACCTGCACACCCAGCACTTCTGCTTTTTCTTTTACGTTTTGCAGAATGAAAGCCTGTCCGACAGATTCGTTCTGGCGGGGCGCAATACCATTCCTACTCTCCAGCAATTCATCAAAGCTGTATCCTGCAATGTACTCACGCAGCGCCAGTTGAAAAGCCACGTACAATTGTTTATCGTACTCTTTGTTTTGCAACAGGGCTTTTTCAATATTGCTCACTTTGTATTGTGCCCATGCGTTGATACGCAGCGCCGCTTTATCTTTTGTCAGAATTTCCTGGCCGTTTACTTCCAGTTGCTGACCACGCATATCCACCCGTGCCATTTGCACTGAAATGCTGTTGCGCCAGAAATAATAAATACCAGGCTCCAGCACTTTGCTGTACTTACCATCCACAATCAATACCGCTTTTTCATAGTTCTCCACAGTAATGCTGCGAACGTAGGGCAACACTTTGCTGTTTTGCAAAGTAGTACGGTCAATGGCTTCAGTGATTTCAATTTTGCTGGTATCAGCTTTAATGAAATCATACTGAATCACAGTTTTCCAGTAAGCATAACGACCGGCGGTCAACACTTGTTTGAGCAAATCGTTTTCATATTGCAATACAATTTCATTGTCTTTTACCTCTGCCAGTTGCAACGCATTGGCCAGCTCCGCATCCTGCAACAGGATGTTGAGCTCAACAGGCGCAATAAATGGTTTGATAATATCATACACATATACCTGCTCATTCCACAGCCAGTATTTACCTTCTTTCAGCATTTTTTTGTACACGCCGTTTTTAAATACCAAACCCATTTGGTAGGCGTTGATGTTTACTTTTTTCATAGCCCCTCCTAACCTCCCCCAAGGGGAGGAATTTAAACGTTACTAATAAATTATTGTTAGTTTACCTCACCCTCATTCCCTCTCCACCTCATCCGCCTTCGGCAGCTTCTCCTTAAGGAGAAGGACAAACGAAACGGAATTGGTTTCAAGGGAGGCCGGGCAATTGGTTTTAAATCAGCTTTTGTTTTTTACACTTCAGCCATTATACCAGTTTCACCAATTTTAAAAGCCATTGTTATTTACTACCCGGTAAATACGGAGGCTGATTTCAAAAATGCTGATTGTGTCAGTAAACAGTTTCTTTATGATGCCGCCTGTTGCTGCATCACTTTAAAATGGCTTAGTGAACCAATGTTCATTTTATTTACACCAGTCTGCAGAGTGTTTACCCGGTTGCGTTGGTAAGACGTGTTAGGTTTTTGAAACCTGACACGTTTAAACCGCAGCAGACAAATAACTCCGGCTTTAGTTTTTCACCATTTGAGAAGCGGTGTACTTCCTGAATCACAGATTATAAGTCTGTTGCTCTAACCATTTGAGCTATTCACGCTTTAAGTGAAACAGGAATCGAACCTGTACTTTCTGTTGCTCTACCCACTGAGCTATTCCACCAAAGGCAGAAAAGGGAGTCGAACCCTTGACCCACAGGTTATAGAGGGAACCGCATATTGATGCAACAGCATACAGATAGCTACTGCGTCTGCACTATGATGTTTCTTTGAAACATTCATCCGGTTTGCTGTCAACATACAAATACCCTTCTTGCCGTTAAGCAAGCTTTTGAGTTGATGCTTTTCATCAACCATATTTTAAAGAACTTTTTACTGCACCACCTTATTTGCACAACTCGAACTTGCAAATGCATGTGGTTTTGCTTTGAAAGCAAACCCCATTCCCATAATATAACCCATCGCTTCTTTCAATGCATCATTGCTTTTGAAATTGGGGTTGGTGTTAATATCGGCATGCACTTCCATATCCACATTAAATGCGGTAAACACATCACACAATGCAAAAGCCACTTCAATACTCTTTGCAACCTCCTGCAGCATCCGTTGTTTAATGCTCATGCGCTGTTTGGTAGTTTCATTGTGTATATACATAAAACCTCCTTTGCCTTTGCGGATGAACACGATTACGGTTGCAAATTCCGTTTCCCGGCTCTTCACCTGGCTATCGGTACCAATGCACACTTTCAATTCATGACCGGCAGCTTTTTCCCGCATCAATACTTCCCTTACTTCCTCAGCAATGGGCACATGAATGCGCTGCCCATTTAATTTTCTCCATTGTTGTTGTTCTGTTTCCATTGTTTGTGTTTTTATTTTGTTTACCGGCTTTAGTTCCCTGATGGAGCGACATTGGCGAATCATTCACCGGATGATTCGAAGGCTCCGTTCAACATTTGTTTTTCAATTGTTCTTTATTAAATCCAGCACCTGGCTGATGGATTTATTTTTAAAAGGGTGTTGTTCATTATACTTTTCAACATCATTCCAAACCCAATTTCCATAAGAGCCATGCATAATTTTGATTTGCCGTTTTCTAAAATCATTTCTTTCCAGAAAATTTGTAATCCCCTGAATCCTGCTTTCAAGTTCACCATCTTTCTTCCTGATCTTATCAATCATGTTTGGAGCAATTTTTAATACAAATCGCCAAGGTTCCCTGAAAACATATTTTATTTCACTTCTTCCGTAATTACTGACATGTAAAACAGCATCAAACATTTGCCTTTCCACATCTGTAAAAGCAAGTTTTTTAAACTGCCATTCGCTGCATTCCAGTAGTTTTTGTGGCTTTAACACATAGATCTTTTTCCCAAACCTTCGTCTCTTTACTTTAAAATCTTTACGCCAGCTCCAGTCATACGTATTAATTTTCTTAAGTATCGTTTCAAAAAAATCAGCCTGCTTGCATTTTGCCACATCTTCTCTTAGTACAAAAAAGCGTTTCCAGCCTTTTTGCACCGGGGGAGTTAATGGCTCCCAACCCAGGTTTCTTTTCTGAATCAGCAGGGCTCTTTCTTTTTTATACAGGGCTATTAACTGCTTGTCAAAATCTTCGTATTGCATGCGTTTCTTTTGCCTTGCCGTACGTAATCTGTATGAAAGAATATGTTCTCCATAATGATCCATAAGTTTTGTGTCCATAATGATTGAATTTGTTCCGTTCGAAAACTGCGATGCCATTGCACCATTTCGCTTCTATTTTTCATTATGAACTGATTTGTTTTTTTCATTTTTGCTTTTTTATTTTTTTAAACCACCGCCAGGGTTTGCAACCGCTGACGGGGTTTTTTGCGGACGAAACAGGATTCGAACCTGTACAATTGCGGCTTCAACGCAGTGCTCTACCATTGGAGCTATTCGTCCATTTTGTTTGTTATAGTTTGTGTTGACTGATATCTTATTGCCTCATTGCCGAATTACAAACCATATCAAACATTGCGGAGAGTGTAAGAATCGAACTTACCCGGGCAAAACCCGACCATGACTTAGCAAGCCAGTGCGATACCGCTCTGCCAACTCTCCAAATTTTTCCTTCTTCGCTGGGGCTACGAAGGACAAGGCGGAGAGAAAGAGATTCGAACTCTTGATCCCGTCATTGCGGGACAGTCTGTTTTCAAGACAGCTTCCATGACCAACCGGACTCCCTCCAACTTTGTGTGAGTGGTTGGATTCAAACCAACTCAGTCAACAACGACAACAGATTTACAGTCTGCCACGACTCTTCAACTTCGTCGCACTCACATTATTTTCAAACCGCCGTCAGTGTACTTCAACTTCTATCAGCATCAACCGCTGACGGGGTTTTGCGGAAACAGAATGATTCGAACATTCATCTGATGGCTAACAACCAACTGTTCTTCCGTTGAACTATGTTTCCATTTTCACTTTGCTGATTCGAAGAGAGTTGAACTCTTACCTTTCGGTTTAGAAGACCGATGCACTTCCAATTATGCTACGAATCAATTCAAATCCTGTTGGCCCGGTGAGATTCGAACTCACAACCTCCCGGTTAAAAGCCGGGAACATCTATCCAGTTGAGCTACGAGCCAATATTTTTTGTTGCGGCTGTCCCGCCTTTGCGGGACAACTTCTGCCATGTAAAAACAGATTTCTTCCATTGAATTAAGCCGCATTCTTTCATACCGTTTTTGTGATGACTAAAGGACCCGAACCTTTAACCTGTACCGTATCAGAGTACTGCTCTTAACCAATTGAGCTAAGTCATCATTCAATGTTGCGGCTTTCAGATTCGAACTGAAATGTTCTGCCTTATGAGAGCAGTGTGTTACCGTTACACCAAACCGCAATTACTTTTCTTGTTGACCTGAAGAGATTTGAACTCTTAACCTTGAACGTATAAGGTTCCTGCTCTCACCATTGAGCTACAGGTCAGTTATTAATGTAAGCCTGGTGTGATTCGAACACACACTTAATAGTTTCTAAAACTATTGCCTCTTCCGTTGGGCTACAGGCTTGTTTGTTGACTTAACAAGATTCGAACTTGTATCTCTGTGTCCGTAGCACAGTATTCTCATCCATTGAACTATAAGTCATTTTTTGTACGACCTTCAGATTCGAACTGAAAACATTCAACTGCTATTTTCCTTTCAGAAAGAAAGGGAGTTGAACATGTTACCATTACACCCGGCCGTATTCTTTTTCTTTGGTTGACTGCGAGATTCGAACTCTGTTCTCCTGATTCACATTCAGGTATTTTGCCAATTAAACTACAGCCAACATGTTTGTTGTCGGAGCTGGATTCGAACCAACATCTTCAGATTCAAATTCTGAAATGCTTACCATTGCACCATCCAACAAGTTTTTGCGGTTCGTACGGGAGTCGAACCCGCAGCATCAGATAGATCCCGCAAGTGCGGGATTAGCCATTACACCAACGAACCATCAGTAACCCGTCCCGCTTTCAGCGGGATCATCACATTGAAAATGTGATATCCTGAACCAGTTAGAAGAACGGGTCAATGATTGTGGACGGCAAGAGAATCGAACTCTTCACAAAAACATTGCAAGTGTTTTTCGCCAGCCCTGGAACATGACCGCCCATGTTGTATAGCAGGCCGGACTTGAATGAAGACGCTTGCGGTCTGCATGCCGGCATTCATCGCCGGCACCAGCATCCTCTGCGTTTCAGGCGGAGTATCCAACTCCCGAAAGCTTTCGGGAGAATGCTGCTATATTTTTTTCAAAGAACTATTTTTGGAAAAGCGTCCCGTTGCATCTCACGGGAACGCTTATTTCCCTCCTTGTCTGCAACTAATCTTTTATCTCAGTTGATGTGCTGCAGGATGTGTTACTTTTTCCTGCACATCGTTTTCATTTTTGTTTATTTCTTTATTTCTTTTGCTCATCCACATCACTACAAAACGGATAAGCAAAACCACCACTAAAAACTTCATCAGTTACCTCCTTTGTTTTAACCTCACCCCCGCCTGAATGACTCAGTCGGGCAGGCTTGTTCCCTCTCCAATTGGAGAGGGAGGCCAGGCTTTTGTTTCTTACTTGTTCTTTTGTCTGAACTCATCATCAAATTGCACAATGCAGCACATAAAAAACCCGGTCGTTATATGCGACCGGGTTTTCTTTTCATACGTATGTGTTTACGTATGCAAACGTTCCGGTCGTTGCTGTTCATCACCAATTGAATTTGTTGCGGGCACATTACTATACACAAGTGCACACCAATCCTGTTCTGATAATGATTGCATCCTGCTCAGTTGTATAAATCGTTTATGTTGTAATTGCATTTGCAGCATTGAATTTTTTTAGATGTTAAAACAAAGTGTTTTCATGTGTGCATTATTAATGTTTCTTCATTGCCACATGTTATTCGACATAAAATTTTCATCGCCAATAAACATAATAGCTCGAAAATTTTATGTCTCATTTCATACGTTAGCATCGGCAATATTTTTGAAGTGACTCACCCCTGCCCCCGTCCGAACCGGTCATCCGGGCGGGCCTCTCTGCAAGCAGAGAGGGGGGAAATAAAAAGCCCCGACGATACTGTCGGGGGCCGTGTTATAGCGAATTTGTTTCTTCAACCTTATTCAACAGCGTAACACGCCCCGCAAACAGTATAATCCACCTTGGGACTAAACCGATTCGCCAGTTCAATATGGAATTGTATGCGTGTCATTTGTTGTTTTTAATTTTTGTTTACGAGTGCAAAGATGAATTTATTTTTTGGATAGTGCCAAATTTTTTGAAAGAAATTTTTAAAAAACATTTTCCGGCGATTTATTTTCTAAAATCACATACAGTAAAAAAGAAAAGTTTCTAAGTATGTTTCATTATTCTTTTGGCTAAACAAAAAATGTAATGGTAAACGTAATACTTTGCCAAATGATGTTTATCCCATTTTTACAAGAAATAATAGCCAATGGAAAAGGATTGAAGCCTATTATGAGTAGAATAAATGCTCTTTTTTACTCTTGTAACCTAAAACCTTCTCATTACAAATTCAGTTAACCCATTCTTTTTTGAAAATTATCAACAAGTTTTTCTAATTGCAATTCATATCAACCCAATCATTTACTTTCAACAAAAAAATTATGGCACAATACGGGCGTACCTGGTGGGGGCAGCAATGGCTGAAAGCATTAGACAGAATTGATTTTTCAAACAGACTCCCAAGAGGAAAAAGTTATGCCAATAAAGGCATGGTGGCTTCTATCAAAATAAATGAAAATACGATACAAGCTAAAGTGAAAGGCAGCAGGCCAAAGCCGTATGATATAACGGTGGTGGTGCCACCTTTTTTTGATGAAGAAAAAACTATTTTTCTTGATAGCATTAAAAACCATCCGCTCATACTTTCTCAGTTGCTTAACCGCCAATTGCCGCAGGAACTTTTGGAAATTGCTGAAAAGAAAAACATAAAAATATTTCCTCAAAGCTGGCAGGATATAAAACTCAATTGTTCCTGTCCGGACTGGGCCGTTCCATGCAAACACCTTGCCGCTGTTATTTATACTATTGCCAATGAAATTGATCAAAATCCATTTTTAGTTTTTGGTTTGCACAGGTTTAATTTACTGGAGTCATTGTCTGCACATAAAATTCATTTGCAGGATATGGAAACAGAAAAAATATTTTCCATACAGGATTGTATTGCCGCAAAACAAGCACCTCACAAGATAACAGGAGATAAAAAAGAAGTGCCGGATTTTTCTTTAGTAGAAAATCTGCTGCCCGCATTGCCATTGCTGTTTACCGCCAATCCGCTTTTTTATACAGGAGGAGATTTTAAACCGGTTATTCAAAGCCATTATAAACGGCAGGCAAAAAATGAAGCCAATTACACAACATTGTTAAAACAGCAGCATCCTGTATTGCCAAATGACGCCCGCTATTATCAATACAACATTTTGTTTGATAAAAAGGGTAATGCTGTTATCAATGCCGTTGATAATGAAAACAACCACCACCAAATAAAATTGACTGATTTGCCGGTGCTGCTTGCCAAAACAGAAAGCAAACATCTGGAAACTTACTCCCCTTCGTATGTGTTGCTTTATCGCTGTTATCGTTTCTGCAATATTCTTGCAGAGCGTGGCGCTTTCTTACCAAGATTATTTGATGCCACTGGCGATCAATTCAGGATACAATGGATACCTGCCATCATTAACAGCAGTGTAAAAAAAGTGTTTGATGATTTACTGCAATGGCTGCCGGTTGATTTGCTGCAACTGGATATTACGATTGACGGAAAGAAAAAAACAGTCAAACAAAAACCGCTGACCTCAAAACGGGAAGAAGCATTGCTGCTGCTGTCTTCGTTATTTCTCAATCAATCAGTAACTGCTGCGTACAACAGTGTAAAGCGAAGTTCAACGTCACCTGCAAAAGATGGATGGAAAATTGATGAACTATTTTTTGAAAACGCCTTACATGAGTTTAAAGATTTTTCTGAGAAAGAAATACCTAATACCATACAGCTTTGGCTCGGCAGATTTGCCATTAGTAAAAAAATATTTTCTCCTGTGCTGCAAGTACATGAAGCAGATGACGGGGGCATCTTTGAAGTGGAAGTGCTGATGAAGGATAATGCTGCTGCTATGCAACCGGTGGAATCGCTGTTTGCGTTCATGAAAAGGGATTCATCAAAACAATTTGGGGCGCTTAAAGATTTGCAACTGCTTTCTCATTACATGCCAGAGCTCAACAGCATCATTGCCAGCAGTGGCAAAGAAAAAATGAAATACCCTTCTCAAACATTTGCCGAAGTGCTCACAAGTATTTTGCCTGCCATTCGTTTATTTGGCATACAAACCTTACTTCCAAAAAGCTTACAGCAACTGCTTCGCCCGCAGGTATCATTGGGGCTGAAGCCCGGCAAAAAAAATAAAAGTTATTTATCCATTGCAGAACTCATTGATTTTGACTGGAAGGTTTCAATGGGCGAACATTTTGTGAGCCCCGAAGAATTTTTACAGCTTACCAAACAGTCATCGGGTCTTATTAAAATTCGTGACAGCTATGTGTTGATGAATCAGGAAGAAATTGAAAAAGTGATTAAAAAACTTACTGCACCTGCCGCACCCAAAGCATTTACACTGCTGCAGGCAGCATTGAGTGGCGATTATGAAGGGGCTCCTGTGCAAATTGATAAATCATTGCAAATAAAAATTAATGAGATACTCAACACCACCGCTGTTGCATTGCCCAAAGGAATAAAAGCAAACCTGCGGCATTATCAGGAACGTGGTTTTAGCTGGATGTATAAAAATGCACAGCTCGGTATTGGTTCTTTACTGGCAGATGATATGGGGCTGGGAAAAACATTGCAAGTAATTACCACACTGCAAAAATTTAAAGAAGAAGGGCACTTAAAAACAAAACCTGCACTGGTAATTGCACCCACTACTCTATTGAGCAACTGGAAAGCTGAGATTGAAAAATTTGCACCAGAACTCAATGCACTTGTTTTTCATGGAACAGGCCGCAAAGCAGATTTCAAAAAAACGGATGTTGTGATAACAACGTTTGGCATTAGCCGCACTGAAAATGAAAAACTCTGTAAACAAAAGTGGCACACTTTAATTATTGATGAAGCACAAAATGTAAAAAACACTGAAACAGCACAAACAAAAGCGGTAAAGAAAATACCTGCTGATATAAAAATTGCTATGAGCGGCACACCGGTAGAAAACCGGCTGCTGGAATACTGGAGCATTTTTGACTTTGCCAACCCCGGGTATTTGGGAAACAGCAATTGGTTTAACGAAGAATATGCAAAACCAATTGAGCTTAATCAGGATAAAAAACGTTTGGAGAAGTTTAGAAAAATTACAGAGCCATTTATTATGCGGCGTGTAAAAACTGATAAAAGCATCATTAGCGATTTGCCGGATAAAATTGAAAACAACCAATACTGCACACTTAGCAAAGAACAAGCATCACTCTACAAAAGCATTACGCATGATTTGCTGCAACAAGTGGAACAGGCAGATGGCATCAACCGCCGTGGGCTTATTTTAAAACTGCTCACTATTTTAAAACAGGTTTGCAACCACCCATCTCACTATTTAAAAAACAACGGCAGCCTGCTCCCGGAACAATCAGGCAAAATGATGTTGTTACTACAGTTGCTTGAAACCATTTATGAAAACAATGAAAAGGTGCTTATCTTTTCGCAGTACATGGAAATGGGCAATTTGCTACGCCAGGTAATACATGAACATTTTGGAAAAAAAGCTTTGCAACTACATGGTGGCAACAGCAGGAAAGAACGGGATGAAATGGTGCACGCTTTTCAAAACAACCCACAGAGCGACACATTTATTTTAAGCCTGAAAGCCGGTGGCACAGGCCTCAACCTCACTGCCGGCAATCATGTGATTCACTATGACCTTTGGTGGAACCCCGCTGTGGAAGCACAGGCAACAGACAGGGCTTTCCGTATTGGCCAGCAAAAAAATGTGATGGTACACCGCATGATAACAAAGGGCACACTGGAAGAAAAAATTGATGAGATGCTCCGCAGTAAAAAACAATTAGCTAATCTTGCAGTGGCCAATGGCGAAAAATGGATTGGCGAACTGAGTGATAAAGAAATAAAAGCGCTGGTAACCTTAGGCGAATAATTGTTATTTCGATATTTTAATCATTTCATTCTATGTATTACGAACTAAGCAAAGGTGAAAAGAAAATTGCCCGCATGCTTATTGATAAGGGGCTTGATGCCGCTTATGTAAAAGCTCTGGAAGATGCAGCAACCATTATTGAAAAATGGCGCAGCAAAAAACCGGATAACAAAGAGAGCTATCTTGAGCTTTACAAAGTTTTGGATATGCATGACAACGCAATTGCCAACAGATATAATAATCTGGGCGGTTCAAGATGGCTGGCAACAGTGGTTGATTTATTTGTTGAAAAAATAATAACCGAGGAAGATATACAAGGCTTTTCTGAAACTACCAGGAATATAATTTATGACTGGGGCGGATTGAGGAAAAACAACAACAATTGATTTTTTAAAGTGCAAAAAAAAAGATTGCTGCTTAACTGGCTTAAGTATTTGGCAGCAGCAGTTTATTTCGGCAAGCAATCGTTAAATGCCTGAACTTTATACTTTTTAAAGGCTGTTTTTTACACAAACAAATGTGATAACACCGCAGGCATATCAAATCGTTGGTTTTTACTATCCCTTATATTTATACTTTTTTTAAATCAAGCATAACTAATAAGAATAATGTAAACCGAACTGTGATTTTTTATTTCTGTTTTGTTTGCACAACACGAATTTTTTACCAGCTTGTGTCACCAATTTCAATTTCACCATACTGGTTATCCATCATTACGTTTTGCACTGCTATTGTTTGATTGGGTTTACCAAAGTTTTTATAAACTGTTATCCTTATAACTGAAGGTATTTTTCCGGTGTACATATATCCATTATAATAGTTTACCCAAATCTTATATTTTCCTTTTACTGCATTTTTGATGCTGTACTCCGCAATTACACCATAATTGTATTGACCGCCTGCGGTAACAACGCCACCGTGTTTGGATGGTTTTAAACCTGTTACCCATTCACCACCGCCGGGTTCATTTATTTTTAAAGACACTTCCCTGCCTGAATTTTCTTCAACAACAATTCGCAAATCATAAGAGAGTGGTTTGATGAGTGATGGGTTGATGGCAGTAAGTTGAAGCGAATCTTTATGCGCCTGGGTGATACTGTTTAACTCTGCCAGGAAGACAGATTTTATAATTGCCGGATCGTTGTAGTAATTATAATCAGCATCAACAGTAAGTGATTGGCTAAAAACATCCACTGCTTTTTGATATTGATGTTGCCGGTAATACATCCATGCAAGATCACGGTAATACTGAAGTGATAACGGGTGCTGTTCCAGCAACTCTTCATAAATACATGCGGCCTGTGCATACTCTTCAAAGCTTTGCAGCATAAAACCAATGGCCCGTAAAAGTGCTTCGTTGTTTGGATACAACTCAGCTGCATTCATTAAAATAGTAAAGGCTTCTTTTTTGTAATTGCATTGATATAAATGCTCCGACATGTCTAAATAAAACCCTGCATTGCTTTTGTGTTCTTCTTTTAGCTGTTCAAATTTTTGCAACTTTTGTTTTAGCGGAGTTTGTTTCATCTCCTGCAGATAATCAACATCGGGCATATTTTTTAAAGTATAAGATTGATTGTAATTGTAGCCGTAATTACGTCCACGTTTTGTAGTAATGATAATGACACCATTTGCACCTGATGCTCCATAAATAGCGGTGCCAGCTGCATCACGTATAATAGATATGCTTTCAATATCATTGGGGTTAAGAATCTGATCAATATTTCCGCTGATGGGCATACCATTCAATACAAACAAGGGTTGCGCAGAAGCAGAAAAAGAAGAAGCACCTCTGATTCTGATATTGGGCGATGAACCCGGCTCACCTGTTGCACCACTCACATACACACCCGGAACCCTGCCCGCAATGATTTGCCCAATACTTGTGTTTGCCCCAAATTCAATTTGCTTTGATGAAACCATTGATACAGCATAACCCAAACTTCGCTTTGTTGAAACACCATAACCCACTACTACTACTTCCTGCAAGGCATTACCTCCACCTGCAATACTTACTCCTGCTGCTTTACCCTGCAATTCAGTAGTATTCGTTTCAGCTGACACTGTATTTTGTGCTGATGATGACACTTGCATATCTGCAACAGCCATTGGCTGATACCACATCAGCTTCTCTGTTTTATCCCATTGTATTACACGTTGATTGTATTGTGCAACAACAGCACGCAATTGCTCATCGGTTGTTGATTGACTCATTTGATTACGGATAGCCCTTGTATCTTTTTTTACATAACCACGTTGACGGCATTCTTCTTCCAGATCTTTGGGCGGCGCAATATTGTATTGAATATAATGATCAATAAGCTCCAGTACAATATAAGCGGTATAAGGTGTTACTATTTTTTCTGTGAGACCGAAATCAAGTATATCATTCCAGTTGTAATGCCGCATTATTTGTTCATACGTGATAAGCATGTTCAAACGGTCAATAGCAGAACGGGTGCAGGCATTTGTATAATCAAGAACTAATTGTTCTTTACCGGTGGTTATTGAACTGTTGCCGTACACAAACGTAATGGTATCTTTTGCTGCTGTGCTTGTACCATAAATCAACAATGGTTTGCTGAGCTTTGCATTGAGCTGTGATTCAAAAATGCTTTTGCCTGATGAAAGAATATCAACCAAATAATTTACAGCAACAGATGCGTTTTGAATGGCTTTGCCAATACTTAGTTTTTGCAGTTGAATATAAGTGCCGCCGCTGCTGCCTGCAATGTTGCTGAGTGTTGCACTGTCAGTAATTGCAGAAGTGCTCACTGTAAATACAGGTTTCTTTCCTGCAATTGGTAACCGGTTGCCCAAACTGCTTTTACCATCAGAAAATAAAAACACAACATCTGATTTTACTTTTGAAAAATTGAGTCTTGACAATCTTGTACCGCCATCATAAGTGAGGCTACGCAGATGTTCAGCCAGTTTACTCCATGAGTTATTGGACGATGTAAATATGAGCGTATCAAGCAATTCATGATTAAATGTAATAAGTGTGAGTTGATGTACTTTATGAAAAGAGAGATACTGTTTGAGAAAAGAAATTTCTTTATCCGTATTTCGGTAAGAGCCGCTTGATGAAACATCCCAAAACACATGGGCAGTTGAAGGATGCAATTGATAAATACTGTCAACCTTTGACTGATAGCGGAGTGCAAAATAATTTTTCCCTTCAGTTTTTTTAGTGCAGTAAAACGGGTTGGCTGGCAGTTGCCATTCAAACTGTACAGGTTTATTCAAAACAACTGAAGCAAATTGCTTGATTAACATCCAGTTGTTCTTACTGTATATAAATGGTTCATTGTTTACCAGCCCCAATGTTGATTGCGGCGCCTGTATGTTATTGTATGCAGTGATAGAGACCGAAAATTTTTCAACTGTATCATTAACGATTAACGGAAGTAAATATTCCAGCATGCCGTTTTTGTCTTTCAACGCCTGCTGAATGGTGATGGTCACTTTTCTTGATTGCCTGGCAGGAACGGGATAGATACGAAGACTGTAATTGTTATTATAATCTTTTGTAAGCAATGCCGGGTCAATACGTTTGCCTACGATACGGTTATATGCATTGGTGGCTTTCCATTTTTCTTCGATGGAGCCATCACGGTATTTGCCGTTAAGATCAAGCTGAAAAGCAGTGATGATTTGCTCCGGCTGCAATTGAAACTGGAAAAGCCCTTCAATTTCAGCAATAGACTGATTGAAAAACTCCATTTCAATAAAAGTAGTAGCAGTAAATCCATCAGCAGTAATCTGGATAGAACCGGTTTTGAGTTTCATTTGCCTGTCCCACGGACGCTGATTATTTGTTTGAGCTGTGGTTTGCAGGACTGTAAACAGTAAAACGGAGTAAATAAAGTATCGCATAAGCTGTGGTTTAACTTCTTATGGATGCTCAATTAAAGCTGATTACATAAACAACTCAAAACAACCTCCCCTGCTGCCCCGGCCTTCTGAACTTTGTTCTGTCCAAACTCCACTCTTCTGCATTCATCCCATATAACTTTCCATATTTTTTATACTGCTGTGCAACAAGCTGAGCAATGGGTCCTTCGCCACGCATACGCACACCCCATCGGGTATCGTTCACTTGTCCATCATGACTGTGTTCAATATGATGCCATACTTTATCGGCACGTTCGGGGAAGTTTTTATACAACCAGTCATGAAACAAAAATTTAATAGCGCCATTTAAACGGATGAACGTGTAAGCTGTAAACGTAGCACCATTATCTCTTGCCGCTTTCATGATGCGTTGCATTTCATGGTCATTCAATCCCGGTATCATGGGCCCCATCATAATACCCATGCGCACACCGGCGGTGCTGAGTTCGTTAATCACTTTTAATTTTTGTTTGGCGGTTACTGTGCGTGGCTCCATTACTCTTCTTAAATCTTCATTGAACGATGTAATGGAAACCATGGCCGATACAATATTTTTCTTTCCCATTTCCTGTAATACATCTTTGTCTTTGAGTATCCATGCATTCTTGGTGAGTATGCCAACGGGCTGATTGAATTCATTGCACACTTCCAGCAATCCTCTTGTTAAACGGAATTGCTGTTCAGCCGGTTGATAACAATCCGTATTGCCGCTGAGCATAATGGGTGTGGCATCCCATTTGGGGTGCATTAAAAATTTACGCAGCAGTTGCGGTGCATTTTTTTTGACAATGATTTTTTGTTCAAAGTCCATACCGGCGCTGTAGCCCCAGTACTCATGTACATTACGTGCATAGCAGTAGATGCAGCCGTGTTCGCATCCTGCATAGGGGTTCATGCTGTAACTCATGCCCACATCGGGGCTTTCCACTTTGTTTACAATGGTTTTACTTTCCTGTTCCAGGTATTGTGTTGGTAAGGTTTTTTCTTCCCAGTCGTCAATACTTTCAATATGTTCTTTTGTTTTTTCGTTTTTGAGAAAACGGTTTTTGGTGTTGAACTGTGCGCCACGGCCTGCGTGATATGGTTGTGATTCATCAGCATCTTTGGGTTTTACTTTGTAATGGTCTTGTTGAAGTTGTTCAGACATTTTAGTATGTTTTATTGCGTAATTTATTTTTGCCACGAATTGCACAGATTGGCACAGATGAATGCAGTTGCGGCGGCTTTGCCGCCGCAACAATTTTGCTTCAGATTTTACTAAATGAATTTTGTGATAATGGTTGTGGTTGTTGCTGAATAGAATTACTGAACGTACAAGTGAGTGACACAACAGCAGATCAATAGCAGTACAACACCCTGCTGCAAAAAATCTTCTTTCCTCCTTTCCCTCTTTTAACTCTTAGCCAAACAACTCCCCCTGCTTTGTAGTAACAGCTAAATTCTGAAACTCAAAACGCTTTGCAATCTGATACTTCAGTTCACCGGCAGGCCGCTTTAACAACAGCATTCCATCTGCAATAAACCGGGATGTAAAATGTTTGTGACTGTATTCCAGCCATCCTTTTTCATATTGCCAGGGTTGCAGCTTGCGTGCAATGGTAATGTGCGGCTCCAGTATAAAATGCGGTTTGTTATCATCATTAAGTTTCATCAACCGTTGTGCTTCTGTACGAATTGTTTTAACCAATGATTGCACCGGCAGTTTGCTTACTACATTAATATAAATGGTGTGGCTGGGAAAACTTCCATAATCCCGCAGCTCTACTTTAACGGGGTGAAAGCCCATTGCAATCATGTTGAGACGGCTCATCAACCGCTCTTCCATCAATTCATACTGCAGAAAATTGGCAAGCGTAATATGCGGTTTGCCTCCAATGGCAGCGGCCGCATTATACGTATCATAAAAATCCTGTTTCACTTTCATGATTTTGTTGCGCAACTCTTCGTGCGGGTTGAGCACCAATAAATACTCATACACCCGGTAGCCGGGAATGGTGGTGGTGGTAATTGATTGCAGTTTCATATTATTTTGAATTTTGTTTTTACTATTTTTTTTGATACCAGCTTTTGTTTTTCATAGCCCGCCCGAACGTTTACTTACTGCTGAAAATTTTGATACCGGCGTTCGGTACGGACGGGCATCGTCCCTTGCGTCGCACATTTGAACGCCATTGCATGAATTAAACAATGCGTTCAATTCCGAATATAGCTTCGGAACCTTTCATCGCATGTACAAGTGGCATCAATACCCATCATTCATTTCTGTATGCAGCAAAGTATCTTTCTTCTGTGCATTCAGTGCATCATCTCTTGTTGCGCAATGAATGATACAGTTCAATGCTGTTTCATCACCGCAGATAATTTCTCCGGGCAATAAAGTTTGTGCAAGTACTGTTGGGTTTGAAGAAGTACCACCCGGCGTTCTCAAAAAAATAATCACCGGGTTTTGTTGTACGAATATACTAAAAGTTTTAGTTTTACAAAACTTTCTTACAAACCCCGTTAATTATTTTTTTACACATCTCTGTTTTCATGCGTTTGATAACAGAATAAATTTTTTTCTATGGATGGGGAAGATTTTTTTGGCGCTGCTTATAAAGGCAGCAAACAGTTTAACCAGCACGAAATAAAAACAGCCAACGCCACCGGCTTTGGCGCCGCTGCTGATGATTATATGGAGCGGGGTATCGACCTCAATGAACAACTCATTAAAAACAAACCGGCTACTTTTTTCTTTCGTATGAAAGGGGATGCGATGGAGCAGGCAGGTATTTTTGATGGTGATATTTTAATTGTGGACCGCTCTGTGAAATTAGTAAACGGAAAAATTATTGTAGCCGTACTCAATGGCGAATTGCTGGTGCGGCGCTTTCATAAAAATTTTTCTTCGGCTTTTTTAATTCCGGAAAACCCGAGGTATAAAAATGTGAACCTTGCAGAGTTTGCTGATTTTAAAATTTGGGGGGCTGTAATTTATTGCATTCATTCTCTGGGCTGAAGCCCAGAGCAAGTCATGAAGCCCAGAGCAAGTCATGAAGCCCAGAGCAAGTCATGAAGCCCAGAGCAAGTCATGACTTGCTCCAGCCTTCAGGCTGGAGAGATAAGAGATAAATAATTATAAACATTAAAATTTTAGATTATGCCAATGATTAAAATCTGGATTCATTTAGTATGGGCCACCAAGAGCCGCCAACCATTGCTGGATAAAAGCATCCGGCAAAATGTATTTCAGCACATGCGCACCAATGCAAAAGAAAAAGGCATTCATGTCGATTTTATTAATGGTTATGTTGACCATGTGCATCTGCTCATTTCATTAAATGCAGAACAGACCATTGCTAAAACAGTACAATTGATAAAAGGCGAAAGTTCTTATTGGATTAACAAACATCATTTATGCAAAGAACATTTTGAATGGCAGGATGATTATTTTGCTGTATCGGTAAGTGAATCCGGCGTAGATGCTGTGAGAGAATATATCAAAAACCAGGAAACACATCATGCAAAGAAAACCTTTCAACAGGAGTATGATGAATTTATGGAGAAATATGGATTTCAACTGGTGAAGGACTAACCCTTTCATTTTGTGTCCTCGCCCTAAAGGGCGAAGCAAGTCATAAATTGTTTAAAAGGTTTCTTTTAATCAGGTTTTCAAATGATTAATGAATTGCTCCATATACCCTCATGCGAAAGGGCGAAGCAAGTCATAAATTGTTTAAAAGGTTTCTTTTAATCAGGTTTTCAAATGATTAATGAATTGCTCCAT